>NZ_JBEYXK010000068.1:0-37786 GCF_040645035.1 Streptomyces sp. NPDC046876
AAGCCCGGTAACGGGTGGAGCTGACTGGTACTAATAGGCCGAGGGCTTGTCCTCAGTTGCTCGCGTCCACTGTGTTAGTTCTGAAGCAACGAACACGCCCCCCTACGGGAGGTGCGGCGGTTCGTAACTTCATAGTGTTTCGGTGGTCATAGCGTTAGGGAAACGCCCGGTTACATTCCGAACCCGGAAGCTAAGCCTTTCAGCGCCGATGGTACTGCAGGGGGGACCCTGTGGGAGAGTAGGACGCCGCCGAACAACCCGCCCTTTTAGCTCAGTCGGTAGAGCGTCTCCATGGTAAGGAGAAGGTCAACGGTTCGATTCCGTTAAAGGGCTCCAGAGAAAAGGCCCCCGCCACATGGTGGGGGCCTTTTTTGTTGCCCTTTTTGCCGTCCGGTTTCGTAGGAACGCTACGGCTGCGTGGGGGCCGCCGTGCGGCCCCCACGGGGGTCAGTGGCCCGTGCGCTGGTGGGGGACGCGGAAGGCCAGGATGGCCATGTCGTCCGACGCCGGCTCGGCCGCGAAGCGTTCCACCGCGCGCAGGACACGGGCGGCGACCGCGCCGGCCGTGAGGCCCGTGCAGGTGGTGAGGACCTCCGTCAGGCCGTCGTCGCCCAGCATGCGGGTGCCCTCGCGGCGTTCCGTCACACCGTCCGTGACGCACAGCAGGACGTCTCCCGGGTCGAGGGTGAGGCTCTGCTCGTACAGCTCCAGGTCGTCCAGCACACCCAGGAGGGGCTGCGGGTCCGCGGCCGGGACGACGCGGCCGTCCGGGCGCAGGCGCAGCGGCAGGGGGTGGCCGGCGCAGACGACCTTCATCAGGGCGCCGCCGTCCGGCTGCGGGTGCAGTTCTCCGTAGAGGAGGGTGAGGAAGCGGCTGCGGGCCCCCTCGTCCAGGATCGCCGCGTTGAGCCGCTCGAGGACCGCGGGGCCGCCGAGGCCTTCGCGGGCGAGCAGCCGCAGGGCGTGCCGGGCCAGGCCGGTGACGGCGGCGGCCTCCGGGCCCGTACCGCACACGTCGCCGATGGCGAAGCCGTAGGCGCCGTCGCGGATCGGGAAGACGTCGTAGAAGTCGCCGCCGACCTCGTTGCCCTCGCCGGCCGCCCGGTAGATGACCTCGACCTCCATGCCGGGGATGGCGGGGGAGCCGGGCGGGAGGAGGCTGCGCTGCAGGGAGCGGCTGATGGCGGTGCGCTCCGAGTAAAGGCGGGCGTTGTCCAGGGCGAGCGCGGCGCGGCGGGAGAGGTCCTCGGCGAGTTCGAGGATCTCCTGGCGGAAGTGCTCCTCGGACGGCTTGCCGAGGGTGAGCATGCCGATCACGCGGTTGCGGGCGAGCAGCGGCAGGACAACCGTCTCGCCGCCGACGGCCGTGGCCGCCGTGTGCCAGGGGCGGGCGCCGGCCTCGCGGACCGGTTCCGGCGGGCTGACGCGGGACAGGAGGGCCTTCAGGCCGTCGATGCGTTCCTCGTCCTCGTGCAGGACGTACGAGAGATAGGGGTCCGAGGACTGGTCGGCGATCGTGTAGACGGCGCACCAGGTGGCGAGGGTCGGGACGGTCATCTGGGCCATGAGGGCCAGGGTCTGGTCCCGGTCGAGGGTGCCCGCCAGCAGGTCGGAGGCCTCGACGAGGAAGGACAGCGAGCCGCGGCGCAGGCGCTCGAGCTCGCCCAGGCGCGCGGATTCGACGGCCAGGGCGATGCGGTCGGCGGCGAACTGCAGGCGCAGGGCCTCGGCGTTGGAGTAGCGGCCGGGGTTCTCGGCGGCGACGCCGAGGGAGCCGGTGAGGCGGCCCTCGACCTTCAGCGGGACGGTGACGACGGAGCGCATGCCGGTGGCGTCCAGCAGCGGGACGGCGCCGGGGACGGCGGTGAGGTCCTCGTGGACGGCGGGCATGCGGGCCGAGCCGTAGCGGTTGGTGCCGGCCTCGACGGGGACGCGGGCGAAGCGCTGGCGGGTGGAGGGCAGGCCGGTCGTGGCGCGGACCTCCAGTTCCGTTTCGTCGTCGGTCGCGAGGAGGAGGAACGCGGCGTCGGCGTCGAGCATGTCGCGGGCGCGTTCGACGGTGCGCTGCAGGAGGCCGTCGAGGTCGTCGGGGGCGGGGGAGCCGATGAAGACCTCGAAGGGGTCGGCGGGGCGGGCCTCGGTGAGGGGCACGCTGTCGGAGGTGGGGACCCGGACCGGGGTCTGGAGCAGGGCGCGCTCGTCGTCGTGGACGAGGAGGCAGACGATGGACGGTTCGCCGTGGGCGTCGCGGACGCGCAGGTGGGAGGCGTAGACGGGGATGACGCGGCCGTCCGCGCCGCGGATGCCGTAACTGCCCTCCCAGCGGGACAGGCGCAGGGCCTCGGCGATGCCCGTGCCGGTGCCGGGGGTCTGCGGCCAGGCGGCCAGTTCGGCGAGGGGGCGGCCCAGGGCCTTGCCGGCGGGGTAGCCGAAGATGTGCTCGGCGTCCTCGTTCCAGGCGGAGATGCAGTCGGCGGCGTCGATCTGGATGACGGCGACGCGGACGCGGCTGTCGGCGAGGGGCAGCAGGCGGTCGGGGACGACGGGCCCGGCGGAACGCGTACCGACCGGCCGGTCGGGGAGGTCGAGGCGGAACCAGACGTGCTTGTGGGTCGCGGTGTACTCGACGCCCCAGCGGGTGGCGAGGGCGGCGCAGAGCATCAGGCCGCGGCCGCTCTCGCGGTCGGCGTCGGCGTACGGGCGCTCGCCGGGGTGGCGCAGGGGGAGCTCGCGCTCGGGGTAGCGGTCGGCGATCTCGACGCGGACTCCGTCCTCGGTGCGCAGGCACAGGACCTCGGCGCGGGTGCCGGCGTGGACCACGGCGTTGGTGACGAGCTCGCTGGTGAGCACGACGGCGTCGTCGACGATGTCCGCGAAGCCCCAGCCCTGGAGGGTGTCGCGGACGAAGACGCGGGCGGCGGCGACCGACCGCCCTTGGGGATCGAAGCTGGCAGCCGCCCGAGCCGTGATCACGTGTCTCCTTCGACGCGGTGGGACATCGGATGCCAGGTTACTTACCTTCGCGGGCGGCAGGGGCAGTCGTGGGGGATTCCACCCGCAGGGTGCGGGCAGTGTGCGATGGTGCCGAAGTGTTATGGCCGGGTTCCGCCGGGGTGAAACACTGGGCAGGATCCGGTTGCCCGGCGCGTGACGTGCCGGGGTGCCGGTGGAACGGCGGTCGACCCTTTCGGGAGGGACACGGTGGAGTCTGGCGCAGCGGTGCGGCGTACGGGAACGCGCCCGAAGGGCGGGCGGTCCCGCCGGAACGGCACGACGGAGGTCGATACCGCCGCCCTGAACCGGCTGCTCACGGCCCTGGTGTCGATGCGGGACGGGAACTTCCGCAAGCGGCTGACGGTATCCGGCGACGGGGTGATGGCGGAGATCGCCGCCGTCTACAACGAGGTGGCCGACCGCAACCTGCACCTGACGGGTGAGCTGTCGCGGGTCCGGCGGATGGTGGGCCGCGAGGGCAAGTTGAGCGAGCGGCTGGAGACGGGTGCCTGCGAGGGCTCCTGGGCGGCCGCGATCGACGCCTCGAACCAGCTGGTGGACGATCTGGCGCGGCCGGTGTCCGAGGTGGGCCGGGTGCTGTCGGCGGTGGCCGAGGGCGATCTGGACCAGCGGATGGACCTGCGGACGCTGACGGACGACGGGGCCGGGCATCCGCTGCGCGGGGAGTTCCTGAAGGTCGGGCGTACGGTCAACAACCTGGTCGACCAGCTGTCGGCGTTCACCGACGAGGTGACGCGGGTGGCGCTGGAGGTCGGGACCGAGGGCAAGCTCGGCGGCCAGGCGCAGGTGCGCGGTATGTCGGGTTCGTGGAAGGACCTGACCGACTCCGTCAACACGATGGCGTACCGGCTCACCGCTCAGGTGCGTGACATCGCGCTGGTGACGACGGCGGTGGCCAAGGGCGATCTGTCGCGCAAGGTCACGGTGCACGTGGCCGGCGAGATGCTCCAGCTGAAGAACACCGTCAACACGATGGTGGACCAGCTGTCCTCCTTCTCCTCCGAGGTGACGCGGGTCGCCCGGGAGGTGGGTACGGAGGGCGAGCTCGGCGGCCAGGCGAAGGTGCCCGGGGTCGCGGGCGTGTGGAAGGACCTGACCGACTCCGTCAACACCATGGCGGGGAACCTGACCGCGCAGGTGCGCGGGATCGCGCAGGTCACGACGGCGGTCGCCAACGGCGACCTGTCGCAGAAGGTGCGGGTCAGCGCGCGCGGCGAGGTGGCGCAGCTGGCCGAGACGATCAATCAGATGACGGAGACGCTGCGGACCTTCGCGGACGAGGTCACGCGGGTGGCCAGCGAGGTCGGTGCCAAGGGTCTGCTGGGCGGTCAGGCGCAGGTGCCGGGTGCGGCGGGCACGTGGAAGGACCTCACCGATTCGGTGAACACGGTCTTCCGCAACCTGACCACGCAGGTGCGGGACATCGCGCAGGTGACGACGGCGGTGGCGAACGGCGACCTGTCGCAGAAGGTCACCGTCGATGTGGCCGGCGAGATGCTGGAGTTGAAGAACACCGTCAACACGATGGTGGACCAGCTCCAGTCCTTCGGTGCGGAAGTGACCCGCGTGGCCCGTGAGGTGGGCGTCGAGGGCGAGCTGGGTGGTCAGGCGCAGGTGCCGGGTGCTGCGGGGACGTGGAAGGACCTCACCGATTCGGTGAACACCGCCTTCCGCAACCTGACGGGCCAGGTCCGCAACATCGCGCAGGTGACGACGGCGGTGGCGAACGGCGACCTGTCGCAGAAGGTCACCGTGGACGTCTCCGGCGAGATGCTCCAGCTGAAGAACACCGTGAACACCATGGTGGACCAGCTGTCGTCGTTCGCCGACCAGGTGACGCGGATGGCCCGGGACGTGGGTACGGAGGGCCGCCTCGGCGGTCAGGCCCGCGTCGAGGGGGTCTCGGGCACCTGGAAGGAGCTCACCGACTCGGTCAACTTCATGGCCGGGAACCTGACCTCGCAGGTGCGCCAGATCGCCCAGGTGACGACGGCGGTGGCGCGCGGTGACCTGTCGCAGAAGATCGACGTGGATGCGCGCGGGGAGATCCTGGAGCTGAAGAACACCATCAACACGATGGTGGACCAGCTGTCGGCCTTCGCCGAGCAGGTGACCCGGGTCGCGCGCGACGTGGGCACCGAGGGCCGCCTCGGCGGCCAGGCCCAGGTGCCGGGCGTGGCCGGCGTGTGGCGGGACCTGACCGACTCGGTGAACGGCATGGCCGGGAACCTGACCTCGCAGGTGCGCAACATCGCCCAGGTCGCGACGGCGGTGGCGCGCGGTGACCTGTCGCAGAAGATCGACGTGGATGCGCGCGGGGAGATCCTGGAGCTGAAGAACACCATCAACACGATGGTGGACCAGCTGTCGAACTTCGCCGAGCAGGTGACGCGGGTGGCCCGCGAGGTGGGCACCGAGGGCATCCTCGGCGGCCAGGCGGAGGTGAAGGGGGTCTCCGGCACCTGGAAGGACCTCACGCAGTCCGTCAACTTCATGGCGAACAACCTGACCTCGCAGGTGCGCAACATCGCCGAGGTGACGACGGCGGTGGCGACGGGCGACCTGTCCAAGAAGATCACCGTCGATGCCAAGGGCGAGATCCTGGAGCTGGTCACGACCGTCAACACGATGGTCGACCAGCTGTCGTCGTTCGCGGAGCAGGTGACGCGGGTGGCCCGCGAGGTGGGCTCCGAGGGCATCCTCGGCGGCCAGGCCCGGGTGCGCGGGGTGACGGGCATCTGGAAGGACCTCACCGACAACGTCAACCTGATGGCGAACAACCTGACGTCGCAGGTCCGCAACATCTCCCAGGTCTCGGCCGCGGTCGCCAACGGCGATCTGACCAAGAAGGTGACGGTGGAGGCGCGCGGCGAGGTCGCGCAGCTCGCGGACACGGTCAACACGATGGTCAAGACGCTGTCGTCGTTCGCGGACGAGGTCACGCGCGTGGCCCGCGAGGTGGGCACGGAGGGCCGCCTCGGCGGCCAGGCCCACGTGCCGGGCGTGTCGGGTACGTGGAAGGACCTCACGGACTCGGTGAACTTCATGGCCTCCAACCTGACCGGTCAGGTGCGGCAGATCGCCATGGTCACGACCGCCATCGCCAAGGGCGACATGACCAAGAAGATCGACATCGATGCGCGCGGCGAGATCCTGGAGCTGAAGACCACGATCAACACGATGGTGGACCAGCTGTCGTCGTTCGCCGACCAGGTGACGCGGGTGGCCCGCGAGGTGGGCACCGAGGGCATCCTCGGCGGCCAGGCCCGGGTGCGCGACGTCGACGGCACCTGGCGCGACCTCACGGAGTCGGTGAACGAGATGGCCGGGAACCTGACCCGGCAGGTGCGGGCGATCGCGGCGGTGGCCACGGCGGTGACCCGCGGCGATCTGAACCTGAAGATCGACGTGGACGCGTCGGGCGAGATCCAGGTCCTCCAGGACAACATCAACACGATGATCGCCAACCTGCGCGACACCACCTTGGCCAACAAGGAGCAGGACTGGCTCAAGGGCAACCTGGCGCGCATCTCGGCGCTGATGCAGGGCCGCCGGGACCTGGACGACGTGGCCTCGCTCATCATGAGCGAGCTGACGCCCGTGGTCTCGGCGCAGCACGGGGCGTTCTTCCTCGCGATGCCGTCCGGGGGGACCACCGAGATCGGGACCGAGGGCGGTCCGGACGGTGCGTACGAGCTGCGGATGCGCGGCAGTTACGCGTACGCGGGCGGTCAGGTGCCCACGGCCTTCCGGCCGGGGGAGGGGCTGATCGGGACGGTCGCGGAGGAGAAGCGGACGATCCTGGTCGAGAACACCCCGCCGGGCTACCTGAAGATCTCCTCGGGGCTGGGCGAGGCGCCGCCGGCGCACGTGATCGTGCTGCCGGTGCTGTTCGAGGGGAAGGTGCTCGGTGTGATCGAGCTGGCGTCGTTCCAGCCGTTCACGCAGATCCAGAAGGACTTCCTCAGCCAGATCGCCGAGATGATCGGTACGAGCGTCAACACCATCAGCGTCAACTCCAAGACCGAGATGCTGCTCAAGCAGTCGCAGGAGATGACCGAGCAGCTGCGCGAGCGCTCCGACGAGCTGGAGAACCGGCAGAAGGCGCTCCAGGCGGCCAATGCGGAGCTGGAGGAGAAGGCGGAGCTGCTGGCCCAGCAGAACCGGGACATCGAGGTGAAGAACACCGAGATCGAGGAGGCCCGGCAGGTCCTGGAGGAGCGTGCCGAGCAGCTGGCGGTCTCGATGCGCTACAAGTCGGAGTTCCTGGCGAACATGTCGCACGAGCTGCGCACGCCGCTGAACTCGCTGCTGATCCTGGCGAAGCTGCTGGCGGACAACGCCGAGGGGAACCTCTCGCCGAAGCAGGTGGAGTTCGCCGAAACGATCCACGGGGCGGGCTCGGACCTGCTCCAGCTGATCAACGACATCCTCGACCTGTCGAAGGTGGAGGCGGGGAAGATGGACGTCTCCCCGACGCGGATCGCCCTCGTCCAGCTCGTGGACTACGTGGAGGCCACGTTCCGGCCGCTGACCGCGGAGAAGGGCCTGGACTTCTCGGTACGGGTCTCCCCGGAGCTCCCGGCGACGCTGCACACCGACGAGCAGCGGCTGCTGCAGGTGCTGCGGAACCTGCTGTCGAACGCGGTGAAGTTCACCGACACCGGGGCCGTGGAGCTGGTGATCCGTCCGGCGGGCGCCGACGTGCCGGCCGCGATCCGGGAGCAGCTGCTGGAGGCGGGCTCGCTGCGCGAGGCCGATGCGGACCTGATCGCGTTCTCGGTGACGGACACCGGGATCGGGATCGCGGCGAGCAAGATGCTGGTGATCTTCGAGGCGTTCAAGCAGGCGGACGGGACCACGAGCCGCAAGTACGGGGGCACGGGGCTGGGGCTGTCCATCAGCCGGGAGATCGCCCGGCTGCTGGGCGGGGAGATCCACGCGGCGAGCGAGCCCGGCCGCGGGTCCACCTTCACGCTGTACCTGCCGCTGCACCCCAGCGAGCTGCCGCCGCAGGGGTACGCACCGCCCACGCCCGGCGGCGGCCGGGCCGAGGGGCACCGCCGGCACGTCCGGCACGTGGACGCAGGGCGCCCGGTGCTGCCGTCGCTGCCGCCGGTGCCGGTGGTGCCGGTCTCCCTGGCCCCGGTGCAGCCGCAGCCGGTGCGCCAGCCGGTGCAGTCCGCCGACGGGCAGCTCGGGCAGGGCGGGGCGGCGCTGTTCCGGCGGCGCCGCAAGGCGCTGAGCGACCTGGAGCCGCGCACGGCGGTGCCGGGGCAGCCGAACGCGGTGGGCGCCGAGGACGGGTGGCTCGGCCCGGAGGAGGAGCTTCCGGCGACGCCGCGGACGTACGACTTCCGTGGTGAGAAGGTGCTCATCGTCGACGACGACGTGCGCAACGTGTTCGCGCTGACGAGCGTGCTGGAGCAGCACGGGCTGGCGGTGCTGTACGCCGAGAACGGCCGGGAGGGCATCGAGGTCCTGGAGCAGCACGACGACGTGACGGTCGTGCTGATGGACATCATGATGCCGGAGATGGACGGGTACGCCACGACTGCGGCGATCCGGCGGATGCCGCAGTTCGCGGGGCTGCCGATCATCGCGCTGACGGCGAAGGCGATGAAGGGGGACAAGGAGAAGGCGATCGACTCCGGGGCTTCCGACTATGTGACCAAGCCGGTTGACCCGGACTACCTCCTGTCGGTGATGGAGCAGTGGATGCGCGAGAAGTGACCGCCGCGTGAGCGCCGCGGTACCAATTGCTGACTGACTGTGGCGAAACGGGTGTGGGAGGGCACAGGACGGGGAACCTTCTGCTCCCCCACACCGTTTCTGCTTCGTGCACAGTGACATCTTGGTGACAGGGTGTGGCGATCTCGGGACTGGGGCTACGATGACCGGCACAAGGACGGACGGCGCAAGGATGCCGTCCTCTGGGGCGGGGCCCGGCGTACGGGCCGGCGCCAGGAGCCGGGGAGGCCCCATGCCGGGGCGAGGAGGACAGGGCATGGTGCAGAAGGCCAAGATCCTCCTGGTCGACGACCGGCCGGAGAATCTGCTGGCGCTGGAGGCCATCCTCTCCGCGCTCGATCAGACACTGGTCCGGGCGTCGTCGGGGGAGGAAGCGCTCAAGGCGCTGCTGACGGACGATTTCGCGGTCATCCTGCTGGACGTGCAGATGCCGGGCATGGACGGGTTCGAGACCGCCGCGCACATCAAGCGGCGCGAGCGGACCCGGGACATCCCGATCATCTTCCTCACCGCGATCAACCACGGTCCCCACCACACCTTCCGCGGGTACGCGGCGGGCGCGGTGGACTACATCTCCAAGCCCTTCGACCCGTGGGTGCTGCGGGCCAAGGTCTCGGTGTTCGTCGAGCTGTACACCAAGAACTGCCAACTGCGGGAGCAGGCCGCGCTGCTGCGGCTCCAGCTGGAGGGCAGCACGGCCGGCGCCGAAGGGGCCGGGGAGACGGCCGGGCTGCTCGCCGAGCTCTCGGCGCGGCTCGCGGCGGTCGAGGAGCAGGCCGAGGCGCTGACCAAGCAACTCGGCGAGGAGGCCGCCGATCCGGCGGTCGTGGCGACCGCGGCCCATCTGGAACGCAAGCTGACCGGGCTGCGCCGCGCCCTCGACGCCCTGGAGCCCGGGGCCGGCGGGCCGGCGCCGGTGCTGCCCGCGCAGAACTGACCGCGTCCGCGCGGGGGCTGGGCCCGGGCGGTTCTTCGTACGGGCCTTCGTACGCGCCCCGGCCGGCCGGCCCTGGTGTCTGGCGGTCCGTCAAAGCGCCGACACGGCGGGCGACACGAACGGGTGAAGGGGTGGGCACGCGTGTCCACCGCCTCGCACACCGGTAACCTCGGCCCCATGGCCTCACGTACGTCCGGCAAGGGTTCCCCGAACACCGCGGGCACCGCGAAGGGCCGCACCGGCCGTACGACGGCGCCCGCGAAGAAGGCGGCTCCCGCGCGCGGGCCGGCCGCCAAGAAGGCGGCGCCCGCCAAGCGCGCGCCCGTCAAGAAGGCGCCGCCCAAACCCGCGCCCTCCCCGACCGGCGGCGTGCTGCGGCTGCTGCGCGCCCTGTGGCTCGGCTGCGCCCACGCGGTCGGCGCGGTCTTCCGCGGGATCGGCCAGGGCGCCAGGAACCTGGACCCGGCCCACCGCAAGGACGGCGTCGCACTGCTGCTGCTCGCCCTCGCGCTGATCGTGGCCGCGGGCACCTGGTCGAACCTGAGCGGGCCCGTCGGGGACCTGGTCACCATGCTGGTCACCGGTGCCTTTGGGCGGCTGGACCTGCTCGTCCCGATCATCCTCGGCGTGATGGCGGTGCGCTTCATCCGCCATCCCGACCAGCCCGACGCCAACGGGCGCATCGGCATCGGCCTGTCGGCGCTGGTCATCGGGGTGCTCGGCCTCGTGCACATCGCCTGCGGGGCGCCCGGCCGGGACGAGGGCACCACCGCGATGCAGAACGCGGGCGGGCTGGTCGGCTGGGCCGCCTCCAAGCCGCTGATCTTCACCATGGGTGCGCCGCTGGCCGTGCCGATGCTGGTGCTGCTGACGGTCTTCGGGCTGCTCGTGGTCACCGCGACGCCGGTCAACGCGATCCCGCAGCGGCTGCGGCGGCTCGGCATCCGGCTCGGGATCATCGAACCGAACGAGTACGACGGGCAGGGCGCGGAACACGAGGAGTACGGGGAGCCCGAGGGCACCGCCGGCCGGCCCGGCCGCCACGACCCCGAGCAGTGGCGGGCCCGCGGCGCGGGCGCCCCCGGGGCCGGTCCCGCCGACGCCGCCGAGCAGGAGGCCCTCGCCCGCAGGCGCCGGCCGCGGCGCTCCGCGGCCCGGCCGGCCGGCGAGCGGGAGATGGACGCCGTCGACGTGGCTGCGGCGGCCGCCGCCGCGCTGGACGGCGCCGTGCTGGGCGGGCTGCCGCCCTCGCCGCTGGTCGCCGACCTTACCCAGGGGATCTCCACCCGGAGCGAGGGCGCCGAGACCACCGCCCCGGTGCCGCCCGCCCGTGCCGAGCAGCCCCAGGCCCCTGCCGCGCCCGCCGCCCCGGCTGCCGCGCGCGCCGCAGCCGCGGCCGAGGCGCCGCACGGCGCCACCGCCGCGGCCTCCGCAACGCCGGCCGTCCCGGACCTGACGAAGGCGCCGCCGGAGCCCCAGCCGCTGCCGCCCCGCGCCGAGCAGCTCCAGCTGCGCGGGGACATCACGTACGCGCTGCCCTCGCTCGACCTGCTCGAGCGCGGCGGTCCGGGCAAGACCCGCAGCGCCGCCAACGACTCCGTGGTCGCCTCGCTCACCAACGTCTTCGCCGAGTTCAAGGTGGACGCGGCGGTCACCGGCTTCACCCGGGGCCCGACGGTCACCCGGTACGAGGTGGAGCTCGGCCCGGCCGTGAAGGTCGAGAAGATCACGGCGCTGGCCAAGAACATCGCGTACGCGGTCGCCTCCCCGGACGTGCGGATCATCAGCCCGATCCCGGGCAAGTCGGCGGTCGGCATCGAGATCCCGAACACCGACCGCGAGATGGTCAACCTGGGCGACGTGCTGCGCCTGGCGGACGCGGCCGAGGACGACCACCCGATGCTGGTCGCGCTGGGCAAGGACGTCGAGGGCGGCTACGTCATGGCCAACCTCGCGAAGATGCCGCACGTGCTGGTCGCCGGCGCCACCGGCTCCGGCAAGTCCTCCTGCATCAACTGCCTGATCACCTCGATCATGGTGCGGGCCACCCCGGAGGACGTCCGGATGGTGCTGGTGGACCCCAAGCGCGTGGAGCTGACGGCCTACGAGGGCATCCCGCACCTGATCACGCCGATCATCACCAACCCCAAGCGGGCCGCCGAGGCCCTGCAGTGGGTCGTGCGCGAGATGGACCTGCGCTACGACGACCTGGCGGCCTTCGGCTACCGGCACATCGACGACTTCAACCAGGCGATCCGGGACGGCAAGATCAAGCTGCCGCCCGGCAGCGAGCGGGAGCTCAGCCCGTACCCGTACCTGCTGGTGATCGTCGACGAGCTCGCCGACCTGATGATGGTCGCCCCGCGCGACGTGGAGGACTCCATCGTCCGCATCACCCAGCTGGCCCGCGCGGCAGGCATCCACCTGGTGCTGGCCACGCAGCGGCCCTCGGTGGACGTGGTCACCGGCCTGATCAAGGCGAACGTGCCCTCACGGCTCGCGTTCGCCACGTCCTCGCTCGCCGACAGCCGGGTCATCCTCGACCAGCCGGGCGCCGAGAAGCTCATCGGCAAGGGCGACGGCCTGTTCCTGCCGATGGGTGCCAACAAGCCGGTCCGCCTCCAGGGCGCCTTCGTCACCGAGGAGGAGGTCGCCAAGGTCGTCCAGCACTGCAAGGACCAGATGGCGCCCGTCTTCCGCGACGACGTCACGGTCGGGCAGAAGCAGAAGAAGGAGATCGACGAGGAGATCGGCGACGACCTGGACCTGCTGTGCCAGGCGGCCGAGCTCGTGGTCTCCACCCAGTTCGGGTCGACCTCGATGCTGCAGCGCAAGCTGCGGGTGGGCTTCGCCAAGGCCGGCCGGCTCATGGACCTCATGGAGTCGCGGGGGATCGTGGGTCCGAGCGAGGGTTCGAAGGCGCGCGACGTCCTGGTCAAGGCCGACGAGCTGGACGGCGTCCTCGCCGTCATCCGGGGCGATACCAACTCGTGAAGGATCGGCGGGCAACCGTTTCCCGTGGGCGTGCGTCCAGTTGAGGGAAGTGGTGGAACCCCGGCCCGGCAGCGCGCCGGAGGCGGAGCCGCCGCCGCACCTCCCTTGTCCGCACACACCATTCGGATGGCGTACGGACGACACCCCTCCGGTTGCTCCACCCTTTCGTCACCGCCCTAGACTGGACGTCCAGCAGGTGGCTACACGCTCGAAAGGCGCCCTCGTGTCCATCGGCAACTCCAACTCCCCCGAAGATGAGCGTCCTTCGACCGACGACCGGTCCGAGGACCGCATCATCGAACGTTCTTCCGACGAGTCGTCCATCGGTGCGACCCTGAAGAAGGCCCGGATCGCCGCCGGGCTCACCGTCGACGAGGTCAGTTCCACCACGCGCGTGCGCATCCCGATCGTGCACGCCATCGAAGCTGACGATTTCACGCGGTGCGGCGGCGACGTCTACGCCCGCGGGCACATCCGTACGCTGGCGCGCGCCGTCCACCTCGACCCGGTACCCCTGGTCGAGGCCTACGACGCGGCCCACGGCGGGCGGCCGTCCCCCACTCCCGCCGCTCCCCTGTTCGATGCGGAGCGGATCCGGCCCGAGCGGCAGCGGCCGAACTGGACCGCCGCCATGGTCGCCGCCATCGTCGCCGTGATCGGCTTCGTGGGCTTCACGGCCTTCGGCGGCGGCGAGGGGAAGGCCAAGCGGCCGGTGGCGGAAGGTTCCGCCTCCCCGCAGCCCCCCAAGCAGTCCGCCGGCAAGCCGGCCGCGCAGCCCCAGCCCCGGCAGAGCCCGGCGGCGCCCAAGCCGGAACCCTCCGACAGCGCCATCGCCGCCGCGCCCAAGGACATCGTCACGGTCGTCCTGACGGCCACCGACGGCGAGAGCTGGATCTCCGCGAAGGACCACAGCGGCCGCCTGCTCTACGACGGGACGCTGAACGTGGGCGAGTCCAAGACCTTCACCGACAAGGAATCGATCGACCTCGTCCTCGGCGACGCCGGAGTGGTCAAGCTTTTCGTGAACGGCAAGGAGATCAAGGACGAATTCGAGCCGGGCCAGGTGGAACGCCTCACATACACCAAGGACGACCCGCGTCCGGGGCAGGCCCAGGCGGGCTGAGCAGCGCAGAATCCCTAATTCCGGATCCCCGGGGTGCCGCATTGCACTCCGGGGATCTTGGTTTACCGGGACTTGGGGCGGGGGTCGGCGTTTGGACAAAGTAGTCTTGAGTCCATGCCCGAACGCCGTACCGTCGCCCTTGTCACTCTTGGCTGCGCCCGTAACGAGGTGGACTCGGAGGAGCTCGCAGGCCGCTTGGCGGCGGATGGCTGGGAGCTCGTCGAGGACGCCGCCGACGCGGACGTAGCCGTCGTCAACACCTGTGGCTTCGTCGAAGCCGCCAAGAAGGACTCCGTAGACGCCCTGCTGGAGGCCAACGATCTCAAGGATCACGGCCGCACCCAGGCCGTCGTCGCCGTCGGCTGCATGGCCGAGCGCTACGGCAAGGAGCTCGCCGAGGCCCTCCCCGAGGCCGACGGCGTGCTCGGCTTCGACGACTACGCCGACATCTCCAACCGCCTCCAGGTGATCCTCAGTGGCGGCAGCGTCGAGGCGCACACCCCGCGCGACCGCCGCAAGCTGCTCCCGATCAGCCCCGCCGCCCGCCAGGACGCCACCGAGGTCGCCCTCCCCGGCCACGCCCAGGAGCCCGCCCCGGCCCCCGCCGACCTGCCCGACGGCCTCGCGCCCGCCTCCGGGCCGCGCGCCCCGCTGCGCCGCCGCCTGGACACCAGCCCGGTCGCCTCGGTCAAGCTGGCCTCCGGCTGCGACCGCCGCTGCTCCTTCTGCGCCATCCCGTCGTTCCGCGGGTCCTTCATCTCCCGCCGCCCCTCCGACGTGCTGGGCGAGACGCGCTGGCTCGCCGAGCAGGGCGTCAAGGAGGTCATGCTGGTCTCCGAGAACAACACCTCGTACGGCAAGGACCTCGGCGACATCCGCCTGCTGGAGACCCTGCTGCCCGAGCTGGCCGAGGTGGACGGCATCGAGCGCGTCCGCGTCAGCTACCTGCAGCCCGCCGAGATGCGCCCCGGCCTGATCGACGTCCTGACCTCGACCCCCAAGGTCGCGCCGTACTTCGACCTGTCCTTCCAGCACTCGGCCCCCGACGTGCTGCGCGCCATGCGCCGCTTCGGCGACACCGACCGCTTCCTGGAGCTGCTGGACACCATCCGCTCCAAGGCCCCCCAGGCCGGCGTCCGCTCCAACTTCATCGTCGGCTTCCCGGGCGAGACGGAAGGCCACTTCGCCGAGCTGGAGCGCTTCCTCACCCACGCCCGCCTCGACGCCATCGGCGTCTTCGGCTACTCCGACGAGGAGGGCACCGAGGCCGTCACGTACGACCACAAGCTCGACGAGGACACCATCGCCGAGCGGCTCGCCCACATGCAGCGCCTCGCCGAGGAGCTCACCTCGCAGCGCGCGGAGGAGCGGATCGGGGAGACCCTGGAGGTGCTCGTCGAGTCGGTCGAGACGGTCGACGAGGAGGGTGACGGAGCCTACGGGCGCGCGGCGCACCAGGCCCCGGAGACCGACGGCCAGGTCGTCTTCACCGACAGCACGGGCCTGGTGCCCGGCCGCATGGTGACGGCGAAGGTCGTCGGCACCCTCGGCGTGGACCTGGTGGCCGAGCCCCTGGACCTCGAGGAGGCGGCCGGATGACAGGAGTCCCGGCATCCGCGGCGGGCGGGACCGGCCGCCGGCCCGTCCCCGGCGCGAAGCTGGGGGCTGCGGCGGTCGATCAGGCCAGCCTGTGGAACATCGCCAACATCCTGACGATGATCCGGCTCGTCCTGGTGCCGGGATTCGTCCTCCTGCTCCTCGCCGACGGCGGGTACGACCCGGTGTGGCGGGCGCTGGCCTGGGCCGCCTTCGCCGTCGCCATGATCACGGACATCTTCGACGGGCACCTGGCCCGTACGTACAACCTGGTCACGGACTTCGGGAAGATCGCCGACCCCATCGCCGACAAGGCGATCATGGGGTCGGCGTTGGTGTGTCTCTCCTGGCTGGGCGACCTGCCCTGGTGGGTGACCGGCGTGATCCTCGGGCGGGAGCTCGGGATCACGCTCATGCGGTTCTGGGTGATCCGCTACGGGGTCATCCCGGCCAGCCGCGGCGGGAAGATGAAGACCCTCGCCCAGGGCACCGCGGTCGGCATGTACGTGCTGGCGCTCACCGGGCCGCTCGCGACCCTGCGGTTCTGGGTGATGGCCGTCGCCGTCGTGCTGACCGTGGTCACCGGTTTGGACTACATCCGCCAAGCCGTGCTGCTGCGGCGCAGGGGCCTGGCCGCCGAGCGGGCCGAGAGGTGACATACGCGGTGGGGGAATCCGCAGGGGCCGAAGGGGCGGCCCGCGGAGCCGCGGAGCCGGCCGCGGGGAGCGGGCCGGTCGCCGCGATCGCGGCGCAGGCGCTGCATCTGCTTGCGGAGAGTGACCAGACGCTCGCTGTGGCGGAGTCGCTGACGGGTGGAATGGTCGCCGCCGAGCTGACGGCCGTACCCGGTGCGTCCCGGTCGTTCCGCGGCTCGGTCACGGCGTACGCGACCGAGCTCAAGCACCGGCTCCTCGGGGTGGACGCCGGGTTGCTGGCCGCCGAGGGAGCGGTGAACCCGCAGGCCGCCGCCGAGATGGCGGCGGGGGTGCGGCGGGCGCTGGGGGCCTCGTGGGGGATCGCGACGACCGGCGTGGCCGGTCCGGATCCGCAGGACGGGCGGCCGGTAGGCACCGTTTTCGTCGCCGTCTCGGGTCCGCAGGGCGAGAAAACCGTCAACCTGAGGTTGAACGGCTCCCGGGAGGAAATCCGTAGGGAGAGTGCACGCACAGTGCTCGAACTTCTCTTGAGCGAACTCCGCGAGAATGTGCGGGGGCAGGATACGGAACAGAACGGGGGGATTTGATGTTTGCAGCCCTGAGTGAACACGACATCGCTCCCCGCACGGCCGCGGCGCGAGGCGGTACGGTGGGGCGTGAAGGATGCGGCTACACGGTCAGAGGAGGGAGCCACCGATGATTCTGCTCCGTCGCCTGCTGGGTGACGTGCTGCGTCGGCAGCGCCAGCGCCAGGGCCGTACTCTGCGCGAAGTCTCCTCGTCCGCCCGAGTTTCTCTCGGCTATCTTTCCGAGGTGGAGCGGGGGCAGAAGGAGGCGTCCTCCGAGCTGCTCTCCGCTATCTGCGACGCGTTGGACGTACGGATGTCCGAGCTGATGCGCGAAGTCAGCGACGAGCTGTCGCTGGCCGAGCTGGCACAGTCGGCCGCGGCAAGCGAACCGGTGACGGTGCCGGTACGCCCGATGCTCAATTCGGTCTCCGTGACCTCGGTCGCGGGTGGTCCGGAGCGGGTGACCATCAAGGCACCTGCGGAAGCGGTGAACGTCGTAGCCGCATGAGCGCGAGTGCGCGAGCCGTGAAGGCATGAGCGTGGCCGGGGCCCCGGTCGGTGTGTGGAGCACCGGCCGGGGCTCCGCGCCGTTCTGGGTGCGGGCCGGCGGGCCGTACGGGAGGATGGAGCCGGTCCGGATCGCGGCCCTGGTCCCGGGAGGAAGCCGTGCGATTACGAGGCACAGCTCCGCTGTGGGCCCTCGCGGTGGCGATGGGCGTGCTCTGGTGCTGGGCCGTGCTGCGGCTGGCGCTGGAGCCCTCCGGGGCCGGGCCCCTGGAGGGCGCGGTGGCCGTCGGCGGATGGGGACTCGGGCTGCTGCCGGTGCACTGCACGCCCCCGGGGCCGGCGCGCAGGGCGGGGTCGGGTGGCTCCATGGGGGCGGACGGTGCCGGGGCGGACGACCCGGGCGCGGACTGCCCGAGCGCGGACTGCCCGGGCGAGGGGGCTACCAGGGCATCGCCACTCCGCCGTTCGGACGCAGGATCTGGCCCGTCATGAACGACGAGGCGTCCGAGGCCAGGTAGAGCACGGCCCGGGCGATGTCCTCGGGCTCGCCGACGCGGCCCAGCGGGGACAGCCGCACCATCATCGCCTCCGTCTGCTCCTGTGCCTCGGGGCTGTGGCGGGCGGTCATGGGGGTGCGGATCCACCCGGGGGCGACGGCGTTGACTCGGATGCCGTGCGGGCCGGCCTCGGTGGCGAGGGTCTTGGTGAGCTGGACCACGGCGGCCTTGGCGGCGCTGTAGCAGAGCAGGCCCGCCTGGGCGGCGTCCACGGCGCCGGAGGCCATGGTGATGATCGAGCCGGGACGGCCGGCCGCGATCATGGCGCGGGCGGCTTCCTGGCAGGTGCGCCAGACCCCCTTGAAGTTGACGTCCAGGACCCGGTCGAGGTCCTCGTCCGCCGTCTCCAGCACGCTGGAGGTGTGCATGATCCCGGCGACGGCCGCGGCGATGTCGAGCGGGCCGGCGGCGGCCACGGCGGCCCGCAGCCCGGCGCGGTCGGTGACGTCGAGGACGTGGACCGCGGCCCGTCCGCCCGCCTTCGTGATCAGTTCCGCCGTCCCGGCGAGGCCGGCCGCGTCGCGGTCCGCGCAGTGCACGGCCGCGCCCGCCTCGGCGAGCAGCACGGCGGTGGCGCGTCCGATGCCTGCGGCGGCACCGGTGACCAGGGCGGTGCGCCCGGTGAGGTCGTACGCAGTGGGTGTGGGCATGCCGGGACCGTACGACCGTATCTGACGGGCCGTCAACTAGGGTGTGGGGCCGGATTGGCAGCGCGGACACCAGTAGGTCGGGCGCCCGTCCTGATCTGCTTCGCGGACGGCGGCGCCGCAGCGCAGGCACGGGCGGTGGGCCTGCCCGTAGACGAAGAGCGCGCGGGTGGGGTGCAGGCTCCTACCGGTGGTCGTGCGGATCCGGCTTTCGCCGATGTTGGCGGCCAGCAGCCGCTGTGCGGCCGCGGCCAGGCGGACCGTGGTGACGGCGGGGTCGGGCAGGTCGCCGACCGGTGTCCAGGGGGTGACCCGGGCCAGGAAGCAGAGCTCGCACTTGTAGATGTTGCCGATCCCGGCCAGGTTGCGCTGGTCGAGCAGGGCCTCGCCGAGGGGCCGCTCGGGGGCGGCCAGGAGGTTGGCGGCGGCCCGGTCGGCGTCCCAGTCGGGGCCGAGGAGGTCGGGGCCCAGGTGGCCGACGACCCGGTCCTCGTCGGCGGTGCGCAGCAGCTCGACGACGGGCAGCCGGTAGCCGACGGCGGTGTGGTCCTCGGTGCCGAGGACGGCCCGGATCTCGTGGACGGGGCCCCCGTGCCACTTGCGGCCGGCGGGGAAGACGTGCCAGGCGCCGTCCATGCGCAGGTGGGTGTGGAGGGTGAGGCCGCCTTCGAAGCGGGCGAGGAGGTGCTTGCCGCGCGGGAGGACCTCCAGGGTGGTGCGCCCGGTGAGGTCGGTGGTGGCCAGGCGCGGGACGCGCAGGTCCCAGCGGGTCAGCTCGCGGCCGGCCAGGGCGGCGTGCAGCCGGGCCGCCGCGCGCCAGACGCTGTCTCCTTCGGGCATGGCCCCATTGTGGCCCCGGAGAACGGGAGGGGGCGCCTGTGGCGGGAGTGGGGATGAAAGGGGTCGAGCCCCTGGGGCGGGATACCGCTCCAGGGGCTCGACGTACGTCGGGTAGGCAAGGGGCCGGTGGGCCCCCTGCTTACTTCCAGACGAGGCCCTTGCCCTTGCTGAGGGAGTTGTACGGGTCGCCCCAGTACTCGGCCGAGGCGACCTTGGTCTGGTCGGACGGGGCCAGCGCGATGGCGCAGCCGTTCGTGCTCTGGCCGTTGGTGAAGCCCTTCGGCAGGGACTCGTGCGGGCACTTCTCGAAGTTGCCGATGACCGCGACGCCCTGGGCCTCGGTGTTGTCGCCGAGGAGGCCCTTCATGTGGCCGACGGAGGCGAAGGACAGGTCGGTGGTGCCGACGTTCTTCACCGTGTAGCGGATGAAGTACGGGACCTTCCCCTTCACCTGGTCGCCGAGCTTGAGCGCGTCCAGGTCGGCCGGGCTGCCCTTCTCGATCGCGGTGACGGTGAGGCCGAGGGTGCCGTCCTTGCTGCCGGACTTGAACGGGATGGTCGCCGTTTCGCCGAGCTTGAAGGTCTGGCCGGACTTGGCCGTGGCGCCCGCGGCACCGCCGGCGGCGGGGGCGTCGGTGCCGTAGCCGCCCGCCGGGGCGCTCGGGCTCGCCGGGGCGGCCGACTGGTCCGCGGCCGGCGCGGAGGAGGCCGGGGCGGCCGGGGCCGCGGGGGTCTCCTCGTTGCCGTTCTTGCAGCCGGTCAGGGTCAGGGTGCCGGCAACCGCCAGGCCGATGACACCGGTCGCAGCTCGTCGCATGTTGCTCACTGTTTCTAGTCCCCCATGTAGGTGCACTTTTGACGTGGCATCGTCACGAGCGATGCCTGCGTGGATCTTGATAGTGCAGAAACGGTCCGCGATGCCAGCCGGAACGGCCTCTGTGACATGCCCCGTACATAAGCGCGACGTAAGCGCAATGGTCGGCACCGCTTCGCAGCTTTCATGACCGAAGGCGCAGCCCCCGCGGAGTGGCATGGAAACCGGCCGCCTCCAGGGCCCCGCCCAGTGCCGACGTCAGCGCCGGAGCGGCGTTGATCCGCTCCACCGTGAGCGCCGGCAGGGTACCGGCGCGGGAGGCCTCAGCCAGGGCCGCGGTCGCCGCCGCCAGCCGCGGGTCGTCCGCCCCGGGCCACGCCAGCAGCGTCTTGCCGCCCCGCTCCAGGTACAGGGCCAGCTCGCCGTCGACCAGGACCACCAAGGAGCCCGCCTTGCGGCCCGGCTTGTGGGACGCCCCCGCCGGCGGCTCCGGCCACGGCAGGGCCGCCCCGTACGCGTTGGCCGGATCGGCCGCCGCCAGGACCACCGCCGCCAGCGGCGGAGGGTTGCGCTCCGCCGAACGCAGCCGGTCCACCGCACCGTCCATCGCGAACTGGGCCGCGCCCAGCCCCTCCACCACGTAGCCGCGGCGGGCCTGCCCGCTGTCCTCGAACGCCGACAGCACGCGGTACACCGCGCTGAAACCACCCTCCACGCCCTCGGCGGCCACCGCGCCCCGCGTCACCACCCCGTGCCGGTCCAGCAGCGTGCGGGCCAGGGCGTGCGCCCGGTGGGTCGGGTCCGGGGCCTGCGCCGGCAGCAGCGACCAGCGGCCCGACACCGTCGGCGGGCCGGGACGCGAGACCTGCGCGCCGAGCGTGCCGTACCGCCCGCGCGGGACCGTGCGCCGCGCCCGGTGCGCCGTGGCACCGGCCGTGCGGCCCGAGCCCAGCAGGGAGCGCAGCGGGGCCAGCGTGTCGTTCGTCAGCCGGCCCGACCAGGCCAGGTCCCACACCGCCTCGGACAGTTCGAGGTCGGTCACCTCCGGCAGCCCGGCCCGCACCGACTGCGCCAACTGGCGGAAGAACAGCCCGTACCCGCCGGACAGGGCCTCCAGCAGCGCCTGGTGAAGGGGCGTCAGCTCCAGCGGGTGCGGCGCGGGCCGCAACAGCGGCGCCGCATCCGCCAGATACAGCGAGACCCAGCCGTCCTTGCCCGGCAGCGCCCCGGCTCCCGCCCACACCACCTCCCCGGTGGTGGTCAGCTCGTCCAGCAGCGTCGGTGAGTACCCCGCGACCCGCGACGGCAGGATCAGCCGCTCCAGCGCCGAGGCCGGGACCGGGGCGCCCTGGAGCTGCTCGACCGCCCGGGCCAGGCCGTCGATACCGCGCAGGCCCCCGCCCAGGTGCTGCCACTGCGGCAGGAACGTCGCCAGCGAGGACGGCGGCACCGGCTCCAGCTCCTGGCGCAGCGCGGCCAGCGAACGGCGCCGCAGCCTGCGCAACACCGCCGCATCACACCACTCCTGGCCGATGCCCGCCGGATGGAACTCGCCCTGGACCACCCGGCCGGCCGCGGCCAGCCGGTGCAGCGCGCCCTCGGTGACCGCCGCCCCCAGCCCGAACCGGGCGGCCACCGCGGCCGTCGTGAACGGGCCGTGCGTGCGGGCGTACCGGGCGAGGAGGTCGCCGAGCGGGTCCTTGACCGGCTCGGTGAACGCCTCCGGCACCCCGACCGGCAGGGCCGTGCCCAGCGCATCGCGCAGCCGCCCCGCGTCCTCGATCGCCGCCCAGTGCTCCGCGCCCGCGATCCGCACCCGGATGGCCCGCCGCGCGCCGGCGAGCGCCTCGGGCCAGGCCGGGTCGGCGCCCCGCTCGGCCAACTCCTGCGCCGTCAGCGGGCCCAGCAGCCGCAGCAGGTCGGCGACGGACTCGGCGTCCTTGGCCCGCCGGTCCTCGGTCAGCCACTGCAGCTCCCGCTCCAGCTCCTCCAGGACCTCCGCATCCAGCAGCTCGCGCAGCTCCGCCTGGCCGAGCAGCTCCGCCAGCAGCCGCGAGTCCAGCGACAGCGCGGCCGCCCTGCGCTCGGCGAGGGGCGAGTCCCCCTCGTACAGGAACTGCGCCACGTACCCGAAGAGCAGCGAGCGGGCGAACGGGGACGGCTCCGGCGTCGTCACCTCCACCAGCCGGACCCGCCGCGCCTCGATGTCCCCCATCAGCTCCGTCAGGCCCGGCACGTCGAACACGTCCTGCAGGCACTCCCGTACGGCCTCCAGCACGATCGGGAACGACCCGAACTCCGAGGCCACCTGGAGCAGCTGCGAGGCGCGCTGCCGCTGCTGCCACAGCGGGGTGCGCTTGCCCGGGTTGCGGCGCGGCAGCAGCAGGGCCCGCGCCGCGCACTCGCGGAACCGGGAGGCGAACAGGGCCGAGCCGCCCACCTGGTCGGTGACGATGCCGCCGATCTCGCCGTGGTCGAAGGCGACGTCCGCCGCGCCCAGCGGGGCCTGCTCGTCGTCGAACTCGAAGGAGCGGGCGGCCGCCGGATCGTGGTCGAGCAGGTCCATGGAGAGAAGGTCGGCATCGGGCAGCCGCAGCACGATCCCGTCGTCCGCGTGCATCACCTGCGCGTCCATCCCGTACCGCTCGGCGAGGCGCGCCCCGAGCGCCAGCGCCCACGGTGCGTGCACCTGCGCCCCGAACGGGGAGTGGACGACGACCCGCCAGTCGCCGAGCTCGTCGCGGAACCGCTCGACCACGATGGTCCGGTCGTCCGGCACGTGCCCGCAGGCCTCGCGCTGCTCCGCCAGGTACGCCAGCACGTTCTCCGCGGCCCAGCCGTCCAGGCCGGCCGCCAGCAGCCGCAGCCGCGCGTCCTCGTCGGACAGCGCGCCCAGCTCGCGCAGGAACGCGCCGACCGCCCGGCCCAGTTCGAGGGGGCGGCCCAGCTGGTCGCCCTTCCAGAACGGCAGCCGGCCCGGCACCCCGGGGGCGGGGGAGACCAGGACCCGGTCGCGGGTGATGTCCTCGATCCGCCACGAGCTCGTGCCGAGGGTGAACACGTCCCCCACCCGGGACTCGTACACCATCTCCTCGTCGAGCTCGCCGACCCGGCCGCCGCCCTTCTTCGGATCGGCCCCGGCCAGGAAGACGCCGAACAGCCCGCGGTCGGGGATGGTGCCGCCGGAGGTCACCGCCAGGCGCTGCGCCCCCGGCCGGCCCGTGACCGTCCCTGCGACCCGGTCCCACACCACCCGCGGTCTGAGCTCCGCGAACGCATCGGACGGATAGCGGCCCGCCAGCATGTCCAGCACCCCGGTGAACGCCGACTCCGGGAGCGCGGCGAACGGCGCCGCCCGCCGCACCAGCGCCAGCAGCTCGTCCAGCTGCCAGGTGTCCATCGCGGTCATCGCGACCAGCTGCTGCGCCAGCACGTCCAGCGGGTTCGACGGGATGCGCAGCGACTCGATGGACCCGCTGCGCATCCGCTCGGTGACCACGGCCGCCTGCACCAGGTCCCCCCGGTACTTGGGGAACACCACCCCCGTGGAGACCGCGCCCACCTGGTGCCCGGCACGGCCCACGCGCTGCAGCCCGGAGGCCACCGACGGCGGCGACTCCACCTGCACCACCAGGTCCACGGCGCCCATGTCGATGCCCAGTTCCAGACTGGAGGTGGCGACCACGGCCGGCAGCCGGCCCGCCTTCAGGTCCTCCTCCACCAGCGCCCGCTGCTCCTTGGACACCGAGCCGTGGTGCGCCCGCGCCAGCAGCGGCGGCGCCCCCTGCGCCGCGCCCGACTGGGCCATGATCTGGGCCGGCGGCGGTCCTTCGGGCAGCTGCTCGCCCATGGCGCGCTCGTACGCGATCTCGTTCAGCCGGTTGCACAGCCGCTCGGCGAGGCGGCGCGAGTTGGCGAACACGATCGTGGAGCGGTGCGCCTGGACCAGATCGGCGATCCGCTCCTCCACATGCGGCCAGATCGACGGCTTGTCCCCGCCCTCGTTGCCGTCGGTGGCCGGCGAGCCCCCCAACTCGCCCATGTCCTCGACCGGGACGACCACCGACAGGTCGAACTCCTTCGCCGAGGGCGGCTGGACGATCTCCACCTTGCCGCGCGGCGCGAGGTAGCGGGCCACCTCCTCCACCGGCCGGACCGTCGCCGACAGCCCGATCCGCCGGGCCGGGCGCGGCAGCAGCTCGTCCAGCCGCTCCAGCGACAGCGCCAGGTGCGCGCCCCGCTTGGTCCCCGCGACCGCGTGCACCTCGTCCAGGATCACCGTCTCGACGCCGGCGAGCGCCTCGCGCGTCGCCGACGTCAGCATCAGGAACAGCGACTCCGGCGTGGTGATCAGGATGTCCGGCGGCCGGCTCGCCAGCGCCCGCCGCTCGGCCGCCGGGGTGTCCCCCGAGCGGATGCCCACCCGGATGTCCGGCTCGGGCAGGCCCAGGCGGACCGACTCCTGCCGGATCCCGGTCAGCGGGCTGCGCAGGTTCCGCTCGACGTCGACCGCGAGGGCCTTCAGCGGCGACACGTACAGCACTCGGCAGCGCTTCTTCGGCTCCGCAGGCGGCGGGGCGGACGCCAGCGCGTCGAGCGCGGCGAGGAACGCGGCGAGGGTCTTGCCGGAGCCGGTGGGCGCCACGACCAGGACGTCGGAGCCCTCCCCGATGGCCCGCCAGGCGCCCTCCTGGGCGGAGGTGGGCGTACGGAAGGCCCCCGTGAACCAGGAGCGGGTCGCGGGGGAGAACGCATCGAGCGCGGAGCCGGCCATGCCCCCATCCTGCACCCGCTCACTGACAGCGCCCCGGACCTGGGAAAACCCCGTGGGAAGGGCGAGCGGCGCGGGCGCAGAATGGGGGAGTGGCGCACGACGACAGGGAACGGGCACGGGCCGACGGCGCCCGGGGCGGAGGGGCTCGGGCCGACCGGGCACGGGCCGGCGGGGCACGCGCCGACGGCGAATGGGCGCGGCACTGGCAGTACCCGGAACTGCCGGGGCTGGACCTGCTGCGCGCCCACTACGTCCGCCACGCCTTCCCGCGCCACGCCCACGACGGCTACGTCATCGCTGCCGTCACCCGCGGCATCGAGGAGGTCGGCCTGCCCGGCGGCCTCGTGCGCGCCGGGCCCGGCAGCGTGGTCCTGATCAACCCCGAGGTGCCGCACACCGCCCGCGCCGGCGCCCCCGAGGGCTGGGACTACTCCACCCTCTACCCCTCCCGCTCACTGATCGCCGAGGTCGCCGCCGAGATCAGCGGCCTGCGCGGCACCCCCGGCTTCACCGTCGACGAGGTCGCCGACCCGCAGACCTCGCAGACCATCGCCGAGGTGCACCGCGCCGCCGAAGCGGGCAACGCGCTCGCCGCCGACACCCTGCTGCGCACCGCCGTGGCCCGTATGCTCGCCCGGCACGCCGGACCGCTGCCCGCCCGCACCACGCGCAGCGCCGGCGCCGCCGGGGCCGCGCGGGCGCGCGCCGCGCTCGAGGAGCGGATGGCCGACCCGCCGTCGCTGGAGCAGCTCGCCGCCGAGCTCGGGACCAGCCCGTTCGCCCTGTTGCGGGCCTTCAAGGAGCGGTACGGGATGCCGCCGCACACCTGGCTGACCGACGCCCGGGTCCGGCGGGCCCGGTCCCTGCTGGACGCGGGCACCACGCCGGCCGAGGCTGCCCTCGCCGTCGGCTTCACCGACCAGCCGCACCTGAACCGGCACTTCACCCGCATCGTCGGCGTCCCGCCCGGCGCGTACCGGCGGGAGCGCACCGGCTAGGCCGGCCCTCGTGCAAGATCTGCAAGAACGTACAAGACCCGGTCGGCCCGCCGCGCGTACGTTCGCGGGGTGGGAGAACGTCAGATGGTGATGCAAGAGACCCCCGAGGGGGTCGCCGGGCGGCCGCGGTCCGCCGTCGTACGGGACGCCCTCGGCGTCGGGGTGGCCGTGGGACTGTCCGGATTCGCGTTCGGGGTGACCGCCGCCGGGTCCGGGATCAGCGCCCTCCAGGCCTGCGTGCTGAGCCTGCTGGTGTTCACCGGTGCCTCGCAGTTCGCGCTGGTCGGGGCGCTGGCCGCGGGCGGCAACCCGTTCACGGCCGCCGCCGGGGCCTTCTTCCTCGGGACCCGGAACGCCTTCTACGGGCTGCGGCTGTCGCAGCTGCTCGCGCTGCCCCGGGCCGTGCGGCCGTTCGCCGCGCACTGGGTGATCGACGAGACCACCGCCGTGTCGCTGGCCCAGCCCGACCGCAGGTCGGCGCGGCTCGGGTTCACCGTGACCGGGCTCAGCCTGTACGTGCTGTGGAACCTCACCACCCTGCTGGGCGCGCTCGGCGCCGAGGCCATCGGGGACACCGCCGCCTGGGGGCTGGACGCCGCCGGTCCGGCCGTGTTCCTGGCGCTGCTCGCGCCGATGCTGAAGACCGCCACGGAGCGGGCCGTCGCCGCGCTCGCGCTCGTCCTCGGACTGGGCCTGCTGCCCGTCCTGCCCGCCGGGCTGCCCGTGCTCGTCGCCGCACTCGCCGCCCCCGTGATCCTCTGGCTGAAGGGACGCCGACCGTGAACGTCTGGCTCGCCATCGCGCTGACCGCCGCCGGCTGCTACGCCGTCAAGCTCGCCGGACTGCTGGTGCCCGCCGGGGCCCTGGAGCGCCCGGCCGTGCGCCGGCTCGCCGCCCTGCTGCCGGTCGCGCTGCTCGCCGCGCTCACCGCCCAGCAGACCTTCGGCAGCGGGCACGAGGTCGTCCTCGACGCCCGGGCCGCCGGCCTGGCCGCCGCCGGGCTGGCGCTGCTGCTGAGGGCCCCCTTCCTCGTCGTGGTCGGCGCCGCCGTCGTGGTGACCGCTGGGGTGAGGGCCCTGGCCGGCTAGTGCTGTCCCGGGCTTCTGCGCGGGAGCGGGATACTGGTGTGCATGCGGTTGACGATTTTCTGGGAGCGGATGGCCGAGTACTTCGGTGCGGGCTACGCGGACTCCTTCGCGCGGGACCACGTCATGTCGGAGCTCGGCGGGCGCACCGTCCACCAGGCGCTGGAGGCGGGCTGGGAGGCCAAGGACGTGTGGCGCGCGGTGTGCTCCGCCATGGACGTGCCTGCCTCGCAGCGCTGACGGCGATGACGGCGGCGCCCGTTTCCCCGTATGCGCGGCGGATCGGACAGACTGGGCGGCGTGGCAGCCACCGATGACACCGACCCCGACCACCGGACGATGACGACCGTGCACGACGGCAGCGCCGGCAGTGCCGGCGGCCCGGATGCCGCGGATGCGGCGGATGCCGGGCCCGCTCCGGCAGCGGACCCGGCGCGCCCGCCGTGGGCCGGGGAGCGCATGCCGCGCTGGCTGCCGCGCGCGGTGGTGCTCGTCCTGGCGCTCTTCGCCTGCTACCAGCTGGCCGGCTGGGCCTTCCACCAGCTGATCGGCCTGCTGGTCAACGTCCTGATCGCCTTCTTCCTCGCGCTCGCGATCGAACCCGCAGTGGCGCGGATGGCGGCCCGCGGCATGCGCCGCGGGCTCGCCACCTTCCTGGTGTTCCTCGGGGTGGTCGTCGCGGCCGCCGGCTTCGTCGTCCTGCTCGGCTCGATGCTCGCCGGGCAGATCGTCGCCATGGTGGAGGGCTTCCCGCGCTACCTCGACTCGGTCATCAACGCGATCAACGCCACCTTCCACACCGAGCTGTCCCGGCTGGAGATCCAGGACAGCCTGCTGCACTCGGCCTGGCTCCAGAAGTACGTGCAGAACAGCGCGAGCGGCGTGCTCGACGTCTCCGCCACCGTGCTCGGCGGGCTCTTCCGCCTGCTGACCGTCGGCCTGTTCTCGTTCTACTTCGCCGCCGACGGGCCCCGCCTGCGGCGCGCGCTGTGCTCCGTCCTGCCGCCGGCCAAGCAGTCGGAGGTGCTGCGCGCCTGGGAGATCGCCGTCGCCAAGACCGGCGGCTACCTCTACTCGCGCGGCCTGATGGCCCTGGTCTCCGGGATCGCGCACTACGTCGTCTTCGCGGTCCTGGACGTGCCGTACGCGCCCGCGCTCGCCGTGTGGGTGGGGCTGGTCTCCCAGTTCATCCCCACCATCGGCACCTACCTGGCGGGGGCGCTGCCCACGCTGATCGCCTTCACGGTCGACCCCTGGTACGCGCTGTACGTCCTCGGCTTCGTGGTGGTCTACCAGCAGTTCGAGAACTACGTCCTCCAGCCGAAGCTCACCTCGAGGACCGTGGACATCCACCCCGCCGTGGCCTTCGGATCGGTCATCGCGGGCACCGCCCTGCTGGGGGCGGTCGGGGCGCTCATCGCGATCCCGGCCGTCGCGACGCTGCAGGCGTTCCTCGGCGCGTACGTGAAGCGGTACGAGCTGACGGAGGGCGCGGACGACACCGCGCCCCCGCCCTCCGCTGCCGCTCCGCCTACTCGTCCTTCTGCTTCTCCTGCTCCTCCGGCGCCGCGGTCGCCTTCCCGTCCCCGCCGCCGTGGAAGGCTGCCAGGGCTTCGGTGACGGTGGCCTCGGCGGCCTCCTTGCGGGCGCCGGCGCGGCTCAGGACGCCCTCGCCGTTCTCCAGTTCGAGGAGGGCGAGCAGGATGTGCTCGGTGCCGATGTAGTCGTGGCCCAGGCGCAGGCCCTCGCGGAAGGTCAGTTCCAGGGCCTTCTTGGCGGAGGCGTCGAACGGGATCAGCGCGGGCAGCTCCTCGACGGGCGCCGGCAGGGCTGCCGTCGCCGCGGCGCGGACGTCCTCCGCGGAGACCTGCTGCGCCCGCAGGGCGAGCGCGGCCAGGCCCTGGTCCTCGGCGAGCAGGCCGAGGACCAGGTGCTCGGTGCGGATCTCGGTGTTGCCCGCGGCGCGGGCCTCGTTCTGGGCGCAGACCACGACGTTGCGGGCGCGCGGGGTGAAGCGGCCGAAGCCCTGGCTGGCCTGGAGGTCGCCGCCCTCGCCCTCCTTGTCGGCCTTGGGGACGAAGCGCTTCTGCGCGGCCTGGCGGGTGACGCCCATGCTGCGGCCGATGTCGGTCCAGGAGGCGCCGGAGCGGCGGGCCTGGTCCACGAAGTGGCCGATGAGGTGGTCCGCGACGTCACCGAGGTGCTCGGCGGCGACGACCGCGTCGCTGAGCTGTTCGAGGGCGTCGGTGTGGACCTTCTTGATGGCCTCGATCAGGTCGTCGAGGCGTACCGGATTGGTCATGCGAACGGGTTCCTCTGAAGGGTTCGTCATGGTGCAACCGTAGGTTGACAGTCAGAGGGGTGTCAACCTTTGGTTGTCACTCGGCGCCGGGTGGTCCGGGCATCCTGGGTGGTTCGAGGCTGTTCCGGGTGGTTATGGGCGGTCTCGGGTGGCCGATATAGGTCGGCCATGCGGCCGGTTCGTACACCTGACTGCCATGAGTGCCGATGCGGGTGTGAGGGGACGTCGGGTCGACGTCGAGGCGGGTGCCGGAGGCGGGGCGGTCGTCGGCGTCGGGGCGGGAGGCGGGGCGGGTGCCCGGCCGTCCGCGGCGCGGCCGCTGGCGGCGTTGCACAGCGGGGGCGTCGCGGCCGCCGCGTTGCTGGCCCTGGTGGGGATCGGCGCACTCCTGCGCGAGCCGGTGCTGATCCCGCCCATCGCGGCGAGCGCGGCGATCGTGTACGGGGTGCCCGCGCTGCCGCTGGCGCAGCCGCGCAGTGTCATCGGCGGGCACCTGCTGTGCGCCGCGGTGGGCTACGCCGCACTCGCGGCGCTGGGCAGTGCGCCATGGGCCGCGGCTCTCGGGGCGGGCGTGGCGGTGGGGCTGATGGCGCTGGCCCGGACCCCGCACTCGCCGGCCGCCGCCACTACGGTCGTGGTGGTCCTGCAGTCCCCGGACCCGGTGGTCTTCGTCCCGCTGCTGGCGGGAGCGGCCCTACTGCTGGTGCTGGCCGGGGTCGCCGCGTCCCGCGCCCGCAGGGACGCGGTCCGTTATCCCGCCTACTGGTGGTGACCGGTGGGCCGGACGGTCGGGGTCCCGCGGGGCGCGCTTGACAGGGAAATCGAACATCCATTCTGATGGGTTATCCACAGCCGAACCGGGCGTGGCAGCGCATTGTCAGTGGCAGGCGTTAGCGTCAATGGCGTGAAGCGATCGACTCAAGCAAACCGGGTGGAACCCATGGCAGGCACCGACCGCGAGAAGGCTCTCGACGCCGCGCTCGCACAGATTGAACGGCAATTCGGCAAGGGTGCCGTGATGCGCCTCGGCGACAAGCCGAACGAGCCCATCGACGTCATCCCCACCGGGTCGACCGCACTGGACATCGCCCTGGGCGTCGGCGGACTGCCCCGCGGCCGTGTCGTCGAGGTGTACGGGCCGGAGTCCTCCGGTAAGACGACCCTGACCCTCCACGCCGTGGCCAATGCGCAGAAGGCCGGCGGCACCGTCGCCTTCGTCGACGCCGAGCACGCGCTCGACCCCGAGTACGCGCGGGCCCTGGGCGTCGACACCGACAACCTCATCCTGTCCCAGCCGGACACCGGCGAGCAGGCGCTGGAGATCACGGACATGCTGGTCCGCTCCGGCGCGCTCGACCTGATCGTCATCGACTCCGTCGCCGCGCTCGTGCCGCGGGCGGAGATCGAGGGTGAGATGGGCGACTCCCACGTGGGTCTCCAGGCCCGACTGATGAGCCAGGCCCTCCGCAAGATCACCGGTGCACTGAACCAGTCCAAGACCACCGCGATCTTCATCAACCAGCTCCGCGAGAAGATCGGTGTGATGTTCGGCTCGCCGGAGACGACCACCGGTGGCCGCGCGCTGAAGTTCTACGCCTCGGTGCGCATCGACATCCGCCGCATCGAGACCCTGAAGGACGGCACGGAGGCGGTCGGCAACCGCACTCGCTGCAAGATCGTCAAGAACAAGGTCGCGCCGCCCTTCAAGCAGGCCGAGTTCGACATCCTCTACGGCCAGGGCATCAGCCGCGAGGGCGGCCTGATCGACATGGGCGTCGAGCACGGCTTCATCCGCAAGGCCGGCGCCTGGTACACGTACGAGGGCGACCAGCTCGGCCAGGGCAAGGAGAACGCCCGCAACTTCCTCAAGGACAACCCCGACCTCGCCAACGAGATCGAGCGGAAGATCAAGGAGAAGCTGGGCGTGGGCGTCGTCCGCAAGGACGGCGACGCCGCGGCCGCCACCGCGACGGACGCCCCTGCCGACGGTGCAGCCGTGCCCGCCCCCGCCTCGAAGGCCAAGACGACGGCCAAGGCCGCCGCGGCCAAGAGCTGATCCGTGCGCGAGCAGGAACGGGGCGGCGGGGACGACGGCCGGCCGGGCCGTCAGGAACTGCCGCCCCAGACTCCCGAGGAGCAGGCGCGGGCCATCTGCCTGCGCCTGCTCACCGGGATGCCGCGCACGCGGCGCCAGCTCGCGGACGCCCTCGACAAACGGGGCATCCCCGAGGAGGTTTCGCAGGAGGTCCTCTCCCGGTTCGAGGAGGTGGGCCTGATCGACGACGCCGCGTTCGCCGACGCCTGGGTAGAGTCCCGCCACCGCGGCCGCGGCCTCGCCCGCCGGGCCCTCGCCCAGGAACTGCGCACCAAGGGGGTCCACGCCTCCCTCGTACAGGAGGCCCTGGAACAGCTCGACTCCGAACAGGAGGAGCAGACCGCCCGGGAGCTCGTGGAGCGCAAGCTCCGCTCCACCCGCGGGCTGGAGCGGGACAAGCGGATCCGGCGCCTGGCCGGGATGCTCGCCCGCAAGGGGTACCCGGAGGGCATGGCCCTGCGGGTGGTCCGCCGTGCGCTGGAGGCCGAGGGCGAGGAAGCGGACCTCGACGACCTGGGGTACCCGGGGATCTGACCGCGCCCGCCGCGCGGCTGCTCGGCCCCGGGGGTAGGGGTAGCCCCCGGGTGCAGACGCCGGGGTGCTCCACTGTCAGGAAGCAGCCCCGGCGGCAGAGTTGACTGCATGATGCTGCGTTTCGCCCTCCAGACCATCAGGGACCGCAAAGCCGGCTTCCTCGGTGCCTTCGTCGCCCTCCTGTGTGCGGCGGCCCTCATCACCGCCTGCGGCACCCTCCTGGAAACCGGACTCCGCGGAAAGATCGCCACAGAGCGCTACGCGGCCGCCCCGGTCGTCGTCTCCGCAGACCAGAACGTGCACCGCACGACGGTCAAGGAGAAGAAGGGCAAGACCAAGACCAAGCACAAGGCCAAGCCCGTCGCCGAACGCGCCTGGCTCCCCGCCTCCGCCGTGGACGCCGTCCGCGCCGTGCCCGGGGTCGGGCAGGCCGTGCCCGAACTCACCTTCCAGGCCATTCCCGTGGGCGGGGCCGTGGGCGGGGCAGGGGGAGGGGCGAAGCCCTCGTACGGGCACGCCTGGAGCTCCGCGCCGCTCACGCCGTTCACGCTCGCCGAGGGCCGCGCCCCCCAGGGCGGCGGCGAGGTCGTCGTCGACCGTGAACTGGCCGCCCGCGCAGGGATCCGCTCCGGCAGCCGGCTCACCGTCCAGGCCACCGGCGAGCCCAAGGCCTACACGGTCAGCGGGATCGCCGCACCGGCCCGCGGCCGCCTCGAACGGCAGAGCGCCCTGTTCTTCAGCGACACCGAGGCACAGCGGCTCGCCGCCCGTGACGGCCAGGTCACCGCGATCGGCGTCCTGCCGGCCCCCGGCGTCGACCCGGGCGCGCTCGCCGGCCGCGTGCGGCAGGCCCTCCACGACACCGGTGCCCAGGTCAGCCGGGGTGACGAGCGCGGCCCCGTCGAGTTCCTCGACGCCGCCGGCGCCCGGATCAAGCTCGTCTCCATGGGCGGCGCCATGGGCGGCACCGCCCTGCTCGTCGCGATCCTCGTGGTCGTCGGCACCTTCGCCCTCTCCGTCCAGCAGCGCTACCGCGAACTCGCCCTGCTGCGCGCCATCGCGGCCACCCCCCGCCAGCTGCGCCGCATGATCGGCCGCGAGGCACTCGTCGTGGGGCTCGCCGCCGGTGTCGCCGGTGCCTTCGCCGGGCTGCCGCTCGCCGCCTGGCTGTACGGCAGGTTCGTCGACCACGGCATCGTCCCCACCACCCTGGAGCGCACCGCCGGGATCTTCCCGATGTTCGCCGCCGTCGGCGCGAGCCTCCTCGGCGCCTGGGCCGCCGCCCGGATCACCGGCCGGCGCATCGCCCGCATCCGCCCGGCCGAAGCCCTCGCCGAAGCCGCCGTCGAGCGGGCCCGGCCCGCCTGGATGCGGATCGCGATCGGCGTGCTGACCCTGGCCGGCGGCGTCGTCCTCGTCGCGGTGCTGAGCTCGCTGCGCACCGAGCCGGCGTCGACCCCGGTGACCTTCCTCGCCGTCATCGTCCTCGCCGGGGCCGTCTCCCTGCTCGGCCCGCTCCTCGTACGCGGTGCGGCCGCCCTGCTCGCCGGGCCGCTGCGGCTCGTCGGCCCGGGCGGGCACCTCGCCACCGCGAACCTGCGCGGCAACGCCACGCGGATGGCCTCCGCCGTCACCCCGCTCGCCCTGCTGATCGGCATGACCTGCACCGTCCTGTTCATCGCCCCGACGCTGGGACACGCCGCAGGGCAGCAGGCCCGCGACGGGGTCAGGGCCGGCTGGGTGCTGGCCGCACAGGGGCCGGGCGTCTCCGCCGAGGCCGCGGACCGGGTCCGCCGGACCCCCGGGGTCACGGCCGCCACCGAAATCGTGCACACCTCGGTACGGGTGGGCCTGACCAAGTACGCCGCCCAGGGCGTCACCCCCGCCGGGCTGACCCGGACCTGGGACCCGGGCGTCACCGCCGGCAGCCTCGACGGGTTCGGGGACGGCAGCGCCGCGGTCAGCGAGCTGGCGGCCGACCAACTGGGTCTGCAGCCGGGCAGCCGGCTGGAGCTCACCCTGGGCGACGGCACCCCGGTCACCCTCACGGTGGCCGCCGTCTATGCGCGCGGCCTCGGCTTCGGTGACCTGACGCTCCCGCACCGGGTGGTCGCGGCCCACGTGGACAACCCGCTGGCCTCGGCCGTGCTCGTGGCCGCCGAGCCGGGCGTCGGGCGCGAGCAGCTGGCCGCCGCGGTCGCCGGGTCCCCCGGGGTGGGCGTGCTGACGGCCCGCGACGCCGACGAGGCCCGGGCGAAGCGGCAGCAGGACGGCGCCGGGATCAACCTGCTGGCGATGGGGCTGGTGCTCGCCTTCACCGCGATCGCCGTCGTCAACACCCTTGCGATGTCCACTGCGGAGCGGTTCCGGGAGTTCGCGATGCTGAGGCTGGCCGGGGCCAAGCGGAGGCAGGTGCTGCGGATGCTGCGGACCGAGGCGGTGGCCGTGCTGCTGATCGGGGCGGTGCTGGGGTCGGGGATCGCGCTGGCCGTACTCACCGCGTTCAGCGTCGGGATGACCGGGGTCGCCGCCCCTGCCGTGCGGCCGGTGGCGTACCTGGCCGTGCTGGCCGCGGCGGGCCTCCTCGCCCTGACGGCCACCTCCCTCCCGGGCAGGGCGGCCCTCCGCATCCGCCCGGTGGAGGTCGCCACGTCGAGGTGACCCTCCCGCTCGCACCCCCTGCCCGGCCCTCTGTTCGCGGGGGCCGGGCGTCGGGGCCGGCGCGGGCGCGGCGTCGCCGCTGCGCGGAGCCCGTCCCCTCCCCGCCCCTTCCCGAAACCGGGGCTCCGCCCCGGCCCCCGTTCCGTGCGCTCCGCGCCCGGTGCGCTCAAACGCTGCGCGGGCTGAAATGTGCCGCTGCGCGGCAATTCCAGCCCCGCCCGGCGGGAAATCCAGCCTCGCCGGCGTTTGAGGCGCGGGGTCCGGGGCGGAGCCCCGATCTTTGAGCCCAGCTGGCGTTTGAGGCGAGCGGGGGCCGGGGCCGCAGGCCACGGTTTCGGGAAGGGGCGGGGTGGGGGAACGGCTCCGCGCAGCGGTACCCCACCCCGGCCGGGATTACGGGCGCCGGATCGGCGGCGCCGCGGCGGTGACCGGAAGGCCCGCGGCCTTCCAGCCCTGGAAGCCGCCCTCCAGATCCGTGGCCCGGCGGAGCCCCAGCGCATGCAGGGACACCGCGGCCAGCGAAGAGGCGTACCCCTCGTTGCAGATCACGATGATCCGGAGGTCGTGGGAGCCGGCTTCCGGCACCCGGTGCGAGCCCTGCGGATCCAGCCGCCACTCCAGTTCGTTGCGCTCGATCACCAGCGCCCCCGGGATCAACCCGTCCCGCTCCCGCAGGGCCTGGTAGCGGATGTCCACCAGGAGGGTGCCCTCGCCGAGGGACGCCTCGTACGCCTCCCGGGCACTCACACGGGTGTAGGTGGAGCGGACCTGCTCCAGGTACGTGTCGATGCCCACCGGGGGCGTGGTCGCGCTCACTGCCAGTCCTCCGGGCGCTCGACGTGCTCCAGCGTCAGCACCTGCCCGGCGCGGCTGTAGCGCCGGATCAGGGGCAGCGGCGGATAGTACGCGTGGACCGACACCGCATGCTCGTCCGGGGAGGCGTTGAGCACCTCGTGCACATGGTGCTCCCCGAAGGCCCGCCCGGTGCCGACGCCCAGGCTGCGCGTGCGGTCGACGTCCGGCGCGAGCTCGAGGCTGCGCCAGCCCTCCGAGGGGATCCGGGCGGCGAGCGAGTACTCGGTGAGGCGACCGCGGGCCGTGGCGAAGGCCCCGAGCGACTCGGCGTGATCGTGCCAGCCGGTCCCGGTGCCCGGGGGCCAGCCGATCACCCAGGCCTCGCTGCCGCCGGGGCCGTCGAGCCGGATCCAGGTGCGGCCCTGGGGGTCGAGGGGGAGGGAGTCGATGACGGCCGGGTCGGCGGCCGTGCGGAGCGCGAAGTCGAGGAGTTCGGCGGCCGTGACACCGGCCGCACGGGCAGGGGCAGGGGCGTCGGCAGAGCTCTGGGCAGGGACATGCACGGATGCGGGCATGGAGGTGACCGTCCTGAAGGTTCGCGAAAGGGCGCGCGGAGCGCGGGGGAAAGGCGAATCAGCAGGAGGGGCGACACACGCAGCCCGCATAGCGGACGAGGTCCATGTGGACCCTCCGCCACAGGCGTACGTCGTTGCCGGTCATGCCCGCGAGTGAAGCACGCGGACACGACGGCGGTCAATCGATCACGGCGGAAGGTGTCGTGGTCGACCGGTCGAGCGGCGCCGGTGCACCCATGCGGACGGAGTCCGCCGCCTCGTAGAGTTCCGCGGGCCGCACCCCGGCGAAGGTGGCCGCCAGGTGCCCGTCCGGCCGGACCAGCAGCACGGTGTGGGCCTCGGCCCCCGGATACCCGTCGGCCACCAGCAGCTCCGCCCGCACCGGCAGGGCGCTCACGGCCGCCGCGAGCCGCGGCATCAGCCCGGCGCTCATCCAGTGCCGCCGGTCCCACACGCCGGTGCCCGGCGCGACCAGCACCACGAGCAGCCGGCCGCGGCCCAGCAGGTCGCGCAGCGGGACGGTGGACCCGTCGGGGGCCGACACCGGCACGTTCGCCACGGCGCCCCCCGGCTCGGTCGCGGTCGGCACCTCCCGTACGGCCACGGGCGGGGCGTACGCCGGCGGCGCGCCCAGCGGCCCGCGCCCCAAGTGCCCGTCGGTGAGCAGGGCCTCGCCCGTCCGGGCGGAGCCGGGCAGCAGGGTCCGCAGCCCGCCCCCGCCGCGCAGCACCACCGCGGCCTGGTCGGCGGCGCGCAGCCGGGCCGCGACCGCGGTGCGCCGCTCGGCCTCGTAGCTGTCGAGCAGGGCTTCGGAAGCCCCCTGGTGCCAGGCGAGGGCCAGCTTCCAGGCGAGGTTCTCGGCATCGCGGAGGCCCTCCTCGACGCCCTGGGTGCCGGCGGCGCCGAGCAGGTGGGCGGCGTCGCCGGCGAGGAAGGCGCGGCGGTCGCGCCAGCGGCGGGCGAGGCGGTGGTGCAGCGTGTGGACCCCGGTGTCGAGGAGGTCGTACGGGGGTGTGGTGCCCCCGCACCACCCGGAGAGGGTGTCGCGGATCAGCGTCACGAGCGCATCGGGGGTGACGAGTTCCCCGCGGGCCGGCAGCAGCCAGTCGAGCCGCCACACCCCGTCGGGCAGCGGCCGGGCGGTGGTCTCCTGCGGCGGGTCGCGGTGCAGCAGGGCCTCGCCGGGCCAGGGGAGTTCGGTGCGCAGCGCGGCCACTGCGTGCCGCTCGACGGCGGTCCGGCCGGGGAAGCGGATCCCGAGCAGCTTGCGCACGGTGGAGCGGGCCCCGTCGCAGCCGACCAGGAAGCTCCCGCGCCACCAGGTGGTCTCCGCACCCCGGGTGTGGGCGGTGACCCCGCGGTCGTCCTGCTCCAGGGAGTCCACCTTGCTGTCGGTGACGAGCTGGACCAGCGGATGCGCGGCAGCGGCGGCGCGCAGCCCGCGCGTCAGGGCGTGCTGCGGCAGGTGCAGCGGGGCCGGGCCGTCGTCGAAGGTGATCCGGCCGGTGTCGCGGGCGCGGCGCATGGTGCGCCAGGCCGCGTAGGGGGCGCCCTCGTCGCGCAGGGTCGCACAGCCCAGGCGCTCGGCCATTGCGGCGGTGTCGGACTGCAGCACGACGGTGCGGGCGGGCCGGGGCAGGTCCTTGCCGGGGCCCTCGTCGAGCACGACGGATGGCACGCCCTGGCCGGCCAGGGCAAGGGCCAGGGACAGCCCGACCGGCCCTGAACCGACGACGATCACCGGGTCCATGATGCGGCTCCCGATGTCCGGTATGTGATCACAGAACGTATGCAACCCACTGGAGGTGCCTGCGTCAAGTGACCCCCGGTCCCGGGCATGCGTGTGGTGGGGGGGGGGGGGTGGGGGGGGGGGGGGCGGGCAGCCGCGGGGGCGGTCAGGGGGGGGGGGGGGGGGGGGCGCGGCCGCCCCCCCCCCCCCGGCGCCCCCCGCGCGCGCGGCG
>NZ_JBEYXK010000069.1:0-37630 GCF_040645035.1 Streptomyces sp. NPDC046876
GAAAGACCGGCCGCTCCGCGCCCGGCGCGCTCAAACGCCGCGCGGGCTGAAATCAGCCCCGCCGGCGTTTGAGGCGCGGGGTCCGGGGCGGAGCCCCGATCTTTGAGCCCCGCCGGCGACTGAGGCGTTTCGGCAAGGGGCGGGGTGGGGAAGCGGCTCCGCGCCGCGGCCCGAGGCGTGCCCCGCAGCCACCGGCACCGGCACCGGCACCGGCACCACAACCGGCGGCGCCCGGCCGAACCCGGGCGGTCAGTGGATCCGGGTGACCACCACGTCCAGCGCCCACGGCTTCGCCGACTTGGCCGGCGCCTCCGCCTCGACCGTGTAGCCCAGGTCCCGGAGGGCCACCACCAGCTCCGCGGGGTCCGCGGGCTCCCCACCCGCGACCAGCAGGTCCCGTACCAGCCGACCCTTCGTCGCCTTGTTGAAGTGGCTCACCACGGACCGCTTCTCCACCCCGTCGACCACCTGCGCATGCAGCACCCGCACCGTGGCCGTCCTCCCGGCCACCTCCCCCTTGGGCTTCCAGGCGGCCCCGTAGGCCGCCGACCGCAGGTCCAGCACCAGCCCGTCACCGGCCGCCTCCGGCATCACCTGGGCCATCGGCCCCCGCCAGTACGCGCCCAGCGCCCCCAGCCCGGGCAGCTTGACGCCCATCGAGCACCGGTAGGAGGGGATCCGGTCCGTCACCCGCACGGCGCCCCACAGCCCGGAGAAGACCAGCAGCGACCGCTCCGCAAGGGCCCGGGCCGGCGCCGGAAGCTCCGCCAGGCCGAGGGCGTCGTACAGCACCCCGGTGTAGACCTCCCCGGCCGGCCGGGCGGCAGCGGTCCGCAGGCCGGCGTTCTTGGCGACCTCCCCGCGCAGCCCCTCGCTCAGCCCGAGCACCTCGCGCGCCTTCTCCTCGTCCGCCGCGCACAGTTCGACCAGCTCCTCGAGCACGGCCGCCCGCGCCCCGGCGAGCCCCGGCAGCGACAGCGTCTCCGGCTCCAGGGGTGCGCCGGAGCCGCCGGCGGCCTTTCCCTCGGACGGCGGCAGCAGCACGAGCACGGTGGTTCTCCTTCGGTACGACACGGCGCAGGGGGTGCGGCCCCCGAGCCAGGGTAGACGGCTCGCCGTGCCGTGACCGCCCGCCCGCCCTACGCTCGATCCATGCCACGCCGTCATCTGCACATGACCGGCGCAGACGGGGCTGCCCTGCGGGCCGCGCTGCGCGACCTGCGCACGGAGCTGAAGGTGCCGGGGGAGTTCCCGGCCGCAGTCCTGGCCGAGGCCGAGGAGGCCGCACGCAGCCCCCGGCTGCCGGCGCTCGACGCGACCGACGTCCCCCTGGTCACGATCGACCCGCCCGGCTCCCGCGACCTGGACCAGGCCATGCACCTGAGCAGGCGCACCTCCGGCGGCTACCGCGTGCACTACGCCATCGCCGATGTCGCAGCGTTCGTCACGCCGGGCGGAGCCCTGGACGCCGAGGCCCACCGGCGGGTCACCACGCTCTACTTCCCCGACGGCAGGATCCCGCTGCACCCGCCCGTCCTCTCCGAGGGGGCCGCCAGCCTGCTGGCCGGCCAGACCTGCCCGGCCCTGCTGTGGCGGTTCGACCTGGACGCCGAGGGCCGGGTGGAGGCCGCCGAAGTCCGCCGGGCCCTGGTGCGCAGCCGGGCCCGCCTCGACTACGCCGGGGTCCAGCAGGCCGTCGACGCCGGCACCGCCGACGACTCCCTCGCCCTGCTGAAGACCGTCGGCGCCCTGCGCGAGGGGCTGGAACAGGAACGCGGCGGCATCTCCCTGAACGTCCCCGAGCAGGAGATCGTCGCGCAGAACGGCTCGTACACCCTGGCCTACCGGGCCCCGCTGCCGGCCGACGGCTGGAACGCGCAGATCTCCCTGATGACCGGCATGGCCGCCGCCGAGCTGATGCTCGCCGCCGGAGCCGGCATCCTGCGCACGCTGCCCACCGCCCCCGACGGCGCGGTCGGCCGGCTGCGGCGGGCGGCGAAGGCCCTGCGGATCGACTGGCCGCACCACGTCCCGTACGCCGAACTCGTCCGCTCCCTCGATCCGCGCAACCCGGCCCACGCCGCGTTCCTCCAGGAGTGCACGGCCCTGCTGCGCGGCGCCGGGTACGCCGTCTTCACGGGCGGCCACACCCCGGATCCGGTCCTGCACGCCGCGGTGGCGGCCCCGTACGCGCACTGCACCGCCCCGCTGCGCCGGCTCGTCGACCGGTACGCCGGCGAGCTGTGCGTGGCGGCGGTCGCAGGGGCGGAGCCGCCGCAGTGGGCGAGGGACGCGCTGGAGGCGCTGCCCCGGGAGATGGCGGACGGCAGCCGGTTGGCCAACGCGGCCGAACGCGAGTGCGTCGACCTCGTCGAGGCGGCCGTGCTCAAGGACCGCGTGGGCGAGACCTTCGACGGCACGGTGATCGACGTCAAGGAGCAGGAGCCGCGGATCGGCACGGTCCACCTGGAGGAGCCGGCCGTGGTCGGCCGCGTGGAGTCGCACACCGGGCACCTGCCGCTGGGCGACCGGATCCGGGTGCGCCTGACGGCGGCGGACCCGGGACGGGCGAAGGTGCTGTTCGCTCCGGCGTAGCGCCACGCACCGACCGTGGCCCCTGTCGGGCACGGCCGAGATGTCCGCGGCGGCGGATGCGGCGGCCCGTCACAGGGGTGCGGGCCGCTGCAGCGCGGCCACCAGCGCGCGGGGGTCGTCCGCGTGGAAGCGGATCGCGCGGGCCTCGGCCCGGGCCCCGAGGGGCCGGGCGAAGGCGAGGGGGCGGGTCAGCTCCAGGGTGACGGTGGTCTGGCTGCCGACGATCAGGTCGAGGACCCCGTCCTCGGAGAGCGTGACGAGCCGGCCCTGCGGGTAGCGGCGCTCGACGCGGGCCGAGGCCACCGCGTCCGGCGGGACGGTCAGGTCGAACAGGGCCCCGTAGCGCAGCCGCAGGGAGCCGTCCCGGTGCAGGACGTGCGGCCGGGTCACGCAGGCGGCGTGCAGGGCGAGCACGACCAGCACGCCGTACACGTCGAGGACGAGGACGACCCGGTGCACGCCGGGCCACGGGATCAGGAGCCCGAGGGCGAAGGTCTCGACCAGGGACACGAACAGCAGCCCGTACATCAGGGCGGTCTGCGGTCCGGTGTACCGGGCCGGCAGGTCGCCCGCGCCCACCCCGTGCGGGGGCCGGCGCAGCGCCCACCGGCAGAGGGAGGCGGTGGCCCGCAGCTCATGCAGCACCACCCGGCGCACCGCCGCGGGCACCACCGCGCCCGCCGCGTCCCGCCAGGCCGCCCGGGGCGCCGCACCGCGGGCCCGCCGGGCGGCGTACAGCGACCGCAGCACCCACGCCTCCAGCAGCAGTACGCCGGCGAGGACCGCCTCGGTGCCGGCGAGCACCCACCCGGGCGGGTGGACCCCGGCGGCGAGGGCGAGTACGAGGAGGAACTCCCCCGGAACCACGGCCGCGGCCACGATCCGAGCGGCCCTCACCCGGCGGCTCACTGCCGCGCCCTCTGCGCGAACGCCTCCATCACGCGCCGTACGACCTCCGCCTGGGCGGGCGCGTACTCGGCGAGCAGCGCCTGCGCGAAGCCGGGCGCGGCCACCTCTCCTGCACCCGCCACGGCGTCGAACACCGCGTCCGGGACGGCCGCCACCAGCGCGTCGGCCAGGGCCGGGATCCGGTGGTCGTCCACGGGAGCGTCGGCCAGCGCGTCGAGCCGCTCGTACAGCGCGAGCACGGCCGGGTCGGCGGCCAGTGGGCCGAGCGCGGCGTACAGCTCGGCCCCGCCGGGGCCGGCCGTATCGAGCAGGGCCAGGTGCTCCCGGTCGAGCGCTGCGCTCGGCGAGGAGGTCGTCGGCGTCTCGGCGAGCAGGGCGGCGAGCGCCGGGGAAACGGGCCCCTCCGCGCCGGGCGGGGAGCCGCGCAGCGCCGCGAGCCGCCGCCTGCGCTCCCGGATGGCGGCCTCCTGCCGGGCCAGATCGGCGTCGAGCTCCTCCAGCACCTCGGCCAGGTCGCGCCCGGCGTCCTCGGCGAGGACGTCCCGGACCTCGTCGAGGCCGAGCCCGAGCTCGGTGAGCCGGCGGACCCGCGCCAGCAGCACGGCATCGCGGACGCCGTACGTCCGGTAGCCGTTGGGGCGCCGCTCCGGCTCCGGGAGCAGCCCGACGTGGTGGTAGTGCCGGATCGCCCGGGTGGTGACCCCGACGAGCGCGGCGATCTCTCCGATCCGCATGCCGCCAGTAGAAACCCTGCCGCTGCGGCAAGGTCAAGCGGCGCGGGCGCAGCCGGTACCATGGTCGGCACGGCAGACGAGTCGGCCGGACGGCCGCGTCGGGATCCCCGGATCCCGCCGAGGAACGTCCGGGCTCCACAGGGCAGGGTGGTGGGTAACGCCCACCCGGGGTGACCCGCGGGACAGTGCCACAGAAAACAGACCGCCGGAGGCTTCGGCCCCCGGTAAGGGTGAAACGGTGGTGTAAGAGACCACCAGCGCCTGGGGTGACCCAGGCGGCTAGGTAAACCCCACTCGGAGCAAGGTCAAAAGGGTCCGGCGTCTTCGGACGATCCGGACCTGCGCGGACGTTCGAGGGCTGCCCGCCCGAGTTCGCGGGTAGACCGCACGAGGCCGGCGGCAACGCCGGCCCTAGATGGATGGCCGTCTCCCCGGGGACCGCGAGGTCCCCGGGTGACAGAACCCGGCGTACAGGCCGGCTCGTCTGCCCCTTCCCCACTCCGTGAGATCAGCGGAGGTGGGACGTGTCGTTCAGGAGGCGCAGCGAGGCGTTGCCGTCGGCGTAGTACGCCACCGCCGACAGGGACGCCGCGGAGAGCTCCATGCGGAACAGGGATTCCGGCGGGGCGCCGAGGGCCAGGCGTACGAGGATCTTGACCGGGGTCACGTGGGTGACCAGCAGGACCGTGCGGCCCGCGTGGGCGGCCAGGAGCCGGTCGCGGGTCGCGGAGATCCGGCGGGTGGCCGCGGTGAAGCTCTCGCCGCCGCCCGTCGGGGCCGCCTTCGGGGAGTCCAGCCACGCCTGGAGGTCGGCGGGGAAGCGCTCCTGCACCTCGGCGAAGGTGAGGCCCTCCCAGGCGCCGAAGTCCACCTCGCGCAGGCCCCGTTCGACCGTCACCTCCAGCCCGAGGCGGTCCGCCACGGTCTGCGCGGTCTCGCGGCAGCGCCGCAGGGGGGAGCTGATGACCGTCTGGATGGTGCCGCGCGCCGCCAGGGCCTCGGCGACCGCGAAGGCCTGCCGGCGGCCGGCCGGGGAGAGCTCGGGGTCGCTGCCGCCGCTGCCGGAGAACCGCTTCTGCGGGGTGAGGGCCGTCTCGCCGTGGCGGAGGAGGACGAAGGTGGCCGGGGGGCCCATGTCCGGGCCCCAGCCCTGGCCCTGGCCCGCCTTGGGGGCGGAAGCCTCTGCCGGGACCGGTACCGGGGCCGCAGCCGGGACCGGGGCAGCCGCCGGTGCCGGTACCGGCACGGACGCCGTCGCGGCCAGCGCCGCGCGGACCGCTGCCGCTCCCGCCGCGGCGTCACCGGGCGGGCCGGACGGCGGCGGGGTCGCCAGGGCGCGCGCCGCCGAGGCGTCCAGGGCGGCCGCGGAGGCGGAGGGCTCCCACTGCCGGCCGAGCCGCCCCGCGTCCATCGCCTCGTTGGCGAGCCGGTCCGCGTGCCGGTTCTGCTCGCGCGGGATCCACGCGTACGTCACCTGCGTGCGGGGCAGGACCGTCGCCGCCTCCGCCGCGAGCGGCTTCATGTCGGGGTGCTTGATCTTCCAGCGGCCCGACATCTGCTCGACGACGAGCTTGGAGTCCATGCGGACCTCGACCACCGCGTCGGGCGACAGCTCGCGGGCCGCCTTCAGGCCCGCGATCAGGCCCTTGTACTCGGCCACGTTGTTCGTCGCGACACCGATGTACTCGGCGCGCTCCGCCAGGGTCTCCCCCGTCACCGGGTCGAGGACGACCGCGCCGTAGCCCGCGGGCCCCGGGTTGCCCCGGGAGCCGCCGTCCGCCTCGACCACCAGACGCATCAGATGCCCGACTCCGCCGTACGGACCAGGATGCGGCCGCAGTTGTCGTGGCGGACGACCTGGTTGGCTGCCGCGGCCTTGATCTCGTTGACCTCGGCCATGTCGAGCTCCAGGCGGCAGCCCTCGCAGCGACGCTGGTACAGGCGGGCCGCGCCGACACCGCCCTGCTTCAGGCGGATCTTCTCGTACAGGGCCACCAGGTCGGCCGGCAGGGACGCGACGATGAGCTCGCGCTCCTTGGTGACCCTGGCCGTCTCGGCGTCGAGCTCGCCGGCGGCCGCGTCGCGGCGGGCGGTGGCGTCGGCCAGCTTGGCCTCCAGGGCCGAGACGCGCTCGGTGAGCTCGGTGACCCGCTCCTGGGCGCCCTCCAGACGCTCCATCACCTCGAGGACGACGTCCTCCAGGTCGGCCTGGCGCTTGGCGAGGGAGACGACCTCGCTCTGCAGGTTGGCCAGGTCGCGGGCGGAGATGCCGACGCCGGAGTCCAGGCGCTGCTGGTCGCGGGCCGCGCGCTGGCGGACCTGGTCGACGTCCTGCTCCGCCTTGGTCTGCTCGCGGGCGGCGTCGCTCGCCTGGGTCTGGGCCGCCACGAGCAGGTCGCGCTGCTGACTCAGGTCCTTGGTCAGGGAGTCGACCTCGGCGTGCTCCGGCAGCGACGAGCGCTTGTGGGCGAGCTGGGACAGCCGAACGTCCAGGGCCTGGACGTCGAGGAGTCGGATCTGGTCGGCGGGCTCGGCGTTCAGTTGGGGGCTCCAGAGGTAGAAGGGGCGGTGGCGGACGGCGCGTGCACCGTCCAGGGGTCGGTGACCGTGCGCGAGACATGGGTACGCAGTCCCCAGCCGTGGCGCTCGGATACGGCGTCGAGCTCGGCCGCGGCCTGCTCGCACCAGGGCCACTCGGTGGCCCAGTGGGCGGCGTCGACGAGGGCGAGCGGGCTCTGCTCGCGGGCCTCGGACACCGGGTGGTGGCGCAGGTCGGCCGTCAGGAAGGCGTCCACGCCGGCGGCCCTGACCTGCGTGAACAGGCTGTCGCCGGAGCCGCCGCTGACCGCGACGGTGCGGACGGTCATCTCGGGGTCGCCGGCGACGCGGATGCCCTGCGCGGTGCGCGGCAGCCGGGCGGCGGCGCGGGCGGCGAACTCGCGCAGGGTCTCGGGGTGGTCGAGCTCGCAGATCCGGCCGAGGCCGCGGCGGCCCTCGGGGTCGGTGGGGTCGGGCACGAGCGGGCCGGTGATGCGCAGGTCGAGGGCGCCGGCGAGGGCGTCGGAGACGCCCGGGTCGGCGGTGTCGGCATTGGTGTGGGCGACGTGCAGCGCGATGTCGTGCTTGATCAGCGTGTGCACGACGCGGCCCTTAAAGGTGCCGGCCGAGACGGTGGTGGTGCCGCGCAGGTAGAGGGGGTGGTGGGTGACGAGGAGGTCGGCGCCCAGCTTCACGGCCTCGTCGGCGACCTCCTGCACGGGGTCGACGGCGAACAGGACCCGGGAGACCTCGGCGTCGGGGTCGCCGCAGACGGTTCCGACCGCGTCCCACTCCTCGGCCCGCGAGGGGGGCCAGAGAGCGTCCAGCGCGGCGATGACTTCAGAGAGACGTGGCACAGGCCAAGGCTACCGTCCGTACGGGAGGGCGAGGGTCCGCGCGGGCCTCCCGTACCGGCCCCGAGGACGTACGGGGACGTGCGCGGCAGCAGCACGTCACCGGCCCGGTGGTGGGGCGCCCGTCGACCCCGCACCCGGCCCACTCCCCACGCCGGACACCGGGGAGCACAACCACCACCTCCATCACAGGCGAACCGCCGGGCGGCCACCCGTATGTGTGAAGCGGTGGTGGTGTTGTTGTTCGGATGGAGTGCGAAAACTAGCTTCCTCACCGGAGGTGACGCACGGATGACTGTCTGTGCCATCGAGATCACGACGGCTGCCCCGTTCACCATCGCCGCGGACGGCTCGTACGCAGCCCGTCTGGCCGGGAACGGCGAGGCGCGATACCCGGAGCGCTGGACCCTGGCCGGGCCCGAGCCGTACGCGGTGCCGCTGCCGCTGGCCCAGCCCGAGGAGGCCGACAGCGAGGTGCTGGCCCTGGCCGACGGGCGGGTCCTGATCCACCGGCGGGTCGCGCAGCGCCATGCCTTCGCGCTGCTGTACCCGACCGGCGGCGCCGCGGCCGGCCCGCGCACCGGTGAGCTCCCGCTCGGCGCGGTCGAACCGGAGGCCGAGGGCGTACGGGTGTCCCTGCTGCCCCCGTCGCCGGACGGCTTCGGCGCCTTCGCCCTGGCCGCCGGCGAGGCCGAGACCACCGTCTGGCAGGTGGCCGGCGGCTCCTTCGCGCAGGTGGCCCGCATCCCCGGCCGCTGCTCCGGCGGCGTCTGGCTGGACCGCGGCGGGCGGATACTGGCCCTGGACCGGGAGCTGGACGGCACGGTCAAGGCCGTCGCGGTGGACCTCGGCCGCGGCGGCGGGGTCTCGCCGCTGCTCCAGATCACGGAGGGCAGCGACGACCGGCTGCTGCTGGCCGACCCCGACAGCGGGCTGCTGCTGATCCGCTCGGACGCCCCGGGCGAGCCGCGGCTGGGCTGGGGGGTACTGGGCAGCGCCCGGCCCGTACGCTTCCCCGAATGCCTGCGCGGCACGTCCGCCACACCCTTCGCGGTCCAGCCGGGTCAGGCCCTGATGCCGGAGACCTGCGCGGTCGCGCTCCGGCTGGAGGACGGCGGCATCGGCCTGTGGCGCCCCTCCGACCGGCACGTGTTCCGTCTCGGCGCGCCCGCCGGCTGGCACGGCACCGGGCTGTGGAGCGCCGAAGGCCGGCTGCGGCTGCCGTACTCCACCCCCGAGGCGCCCTGCGGGATCGCCGCGCTGAGCATGCCGGTGGCCCCGCCGCCCCCGGTCCGCCTCGACCCGCCGGCCTCCGCGCCCCGCCCCGTACCCCTGCAGCAGGCCCCTCTCCACCGGGCCGGGCGGGACTGAGACCCGGCAGGTGACACATCCCCCGGCCCGCCCGGCCGCGGCGGCCTAGTCGTGCTTGAGGCCGAGGACCTCCGCCGCGGCGAACGTCTCGTTCGCCGGGCGGGCCGCATAGTGCGGGGCGAGGACGCCGTCCAGTTCCTCGTAGGAGAAGACCTCCTTGGCGGTGTCGAACTTCGCCGCCACCTTCGGCCGGTCCATCACCACCACGATCCCGCCGTGCACGACGAACAGCTGGCCGTTGGCCTGCGCCGCGGCCGGCGAGGCCAGCCAGCCGACCAGCGGCGCGACGTGCTCCGGGGCCAGCGGGTCGAGCTTGCCCTCTTCCGGCACCTGGAAGCCGGCGAAGACGTCCTCCGTCATCCGGGTGCGGGCCCGCGGGCATATGGCGTTGGCCGTCACCCCGTACTTGGCGAGGGCCAGCGCGGTCGAGGTCGTCAGACCCACGATGCCGCCCTTGGCCGCCGCGTAGTTCGGCTGGCCGGCCGAGCCCGCGAGGAAGGCCTCCGAGGAGGTGTTGACGATCCGGCCGTAGACCGGGCCGCCCGCCGCCTTCGAGCGCTCGCGCCAGTGAGCGGAGGCGAAGTGCGTGGTGTTGAAGTGGCCCTTGAGGTGGACCCGGATCACCGAGTCCCATTCCTCCTCGGACATCGAGAAGACCATCCGGTCGCGCAGGATGCCCGCGTTGTTGACCAGGATGTCGAGCTTGCCGAACCGGTCCACCGCCAGCTCGACCAGCTCGCGCGCCTGCTCGAAGTCGGCCACGTCCCCCAGGTGCGCCTCCGCCCGGCCGCCCGCCGCGCGGATCTCCGCGGCGACCTCCTCGGCGGGGGCGGCCGAGGCCTCCCCGGAGCCGTCGCGGCCGGGCTGGCCGAAGTCGTTGACGACCACGCTCGCGCCGAGCCTGGCCAGTTCGACCGCCTCGGCCCGGCCGAGCCCGCGGCCGGCGCCGGTGACGATGGCGGACAGTCCCTCAAGCGGTAGCGACATGTGCGCGGTTCCTCTCAGATCTCGATGCAGGTGCGCAGGGCCACGCCCGTGCGCATCTGGTCCAGGGCGTCGTTGATCTCGCCGAGCCTGACCCGGTGGGTGATCAGGCCCGCCAGGTCCACGCGTCCGGCCCGCCACAGCGCGATCGTGCGCTCGTACGACCGCAGCACGTCGCCGCCCCCGTACATCGACGGCAGGATCTTCTTCTCGTCGAAGAACAGGGAGAACATGTTGACCGAGTAGTTGTCGTCGAGGGCGCCGGCTCCGACCACGACGACCGAGCCGCCGCGCCGGGTGGCGTCGTACGCGGTCTTCGTGGTGGCGGACTTGCCGACGACCTCGAAGACGTAGTCGAAGCCCTCACCCGCGGTGATCCGGTTCTTGGCGTCGCCGAGGGCCTCGGGCGCGACCGCCTCCGTCGCCCCGAACCGCAGCGCCGCCTCGCGCCGCGAGGCCACCGGGTCCACGGCGACGATCTGCGCCGCGCCCTGCACCTTGGCGCCCTGGATGACGGAGATGCCGACGCCGCCGCAGCCGATGACCGCGACCGAGGAGCCGGCCTCCACCTTCGCGGTGTTGATGGCCGCACCGAGCCCGGTGGTGACGCCGCAGCCGATCAGTGCGGCGATGTCGTACGGCAGGTCGTCAGGGATCTTCACCGCGCACGCGGCGGGCACGACCATCTCCTCGGCGAAGGTGCCGGTGCCGGCGAAGCCGAAGACCTCCCCGCCGCCCGCGCGCCGGAAGTTCGGGACGGCCACGTTCCCGAACGACTCCAGGCACAGGTGGCCCTGACCCCGCTTGCAGGCCGGACAGTGCCCGCACGGCGGCAGCCAGCAGACCAGGACGCGATCGCCGACCGCATGGCTGGTGACCCCGTCGCCGACGTCGACCACCTCGCCCGAGCCCTCGTGGCCGGGGACGAAGGGCGCGGGCTGCGGCAGCACACCGCTCATCGCGGAGAGGTCGGAGTGGCACAGGCCGGTGGCCTTGATCCGGATCCGCACCTTGCCGGGCCCGAAGCCTGCGGCCTCCATGTCATCGACGACCTCGAGCTTGTCCTGGCCTATCTCGCTCTGCAGCGCTGCGCGCACGGTGCGGCTCCTAGGATCGGTGGGGCTGGGGTGTCCTGTCCTTACGCGTGCTCGACGACGGTGTCCGCGAGGACCGGCGCGTCGTCCCGTTCGACCGCGCTCACCGCGACCTGGACGCGGCCGGGCTCCTGCCACATCCGAATCCGCAGCGTCTCCCCGGGGAAGACGATCCCGGCGAAGCGCGTGCGGTAGGAGCGGACCCGGGACACGTCCCCGCCGAGCACGGTGTCGACGACGGCCTTGAGGGTCATCCCGTACGAGCACAGGCCGTGCAGGATCGGCCGGTCGAAGCCGGCCAGCTTGGCGAACTCCGGGTCCGCGTGCAGCGGGTTCCAGTCGCCGGAGAGCCGGTACAGCAGCGCCTGCTCCTCGCGGATCAGCCGCTCCTCGATCCGGTCGGGCTCCCGCTCGGGCAGCTCCATCCGCTCCGACGGCCCGCGCTCCCCGCCGAAGCCGCCCTCACCACGGACGAAGATCTGCGCGTCGGAGGTCCACAGCGGCCCGTCGGCGTCGGCGACCTCGGAGCGCAGCACGATGACGGCGGCCTTGCCCTTGTCGTAGACGGCGGCGACCTTGGAGCGGGAAGTGGCGCTGCCCTTCACCGGGATGGGGCGGTGCAGCTCGATGGAGTGCCCGCCGTGCAGCACGGCGGCCAGGTTGACCTCGATCCCGGGCGCCCCGAGTCCGCCCAGCATGGCCATCCCGGCGCCGGCCACGGTGGCGAAGCTGGGCAGGACGTGCAGCTTCGATTCGAGGGTGTAGCGCAGTTCGTCCGGGTCGGTGGCGGGGCGTCCGGCTCCCAGCCCCAGGTGGTAGAGCAGGATGTCCTTGTGGTCCCACGCGATCTCGCTGCTGCGAGGTTCGGCGGCCAGGGCCTTGGCGGCATCGATCGGCATGAAGATGCTGCTCCTTGTTCCTTTTGGAAGACCCCGGCGCGGCCGTCCGCACCGTCGGCCGCACCGGGGTCGTATGCGGACCGGCTCCACGCGTTCTAGAACGCGTTCTATCTGTTCCGGTGAGGGAAATGTATAACGCACCCCTGTGGAGTTGTGAAGACTCCTGACGCCGTGTCAGAAGTGGTGGCGCGGACGCGCCACCCCTACCCTGGCGGGGTGGACGAAATGCCACGGGACCACCCTCCCGCCAAGTCCCTCCGGGTCCTGATCAGCCCGCCCGACCCGGCCCTCGCCGTCCTGCTCGGCCTCCAGCCCGACATCGACGTCGTGCCCTCGCTCTACTCCCGCCCCCAGGTCGCCCTGGCCGACTCCGTGGAAGCCGCGGCCGCACTGCTCGCGGAGGATCCCGACTGCCGGGTCCTGGTGATGACGGGCTCGGCCCACCCCGGCCTGCTGGACGCCGCGCTCGCCGCCGGCGCGGCGGGCCTGGTCCTGCGTGACGTCCCGGTCGAGGACCTGGCCCGCTCCCTGCGCGACGCCTCCATGGGCGAAACCGTCATCGACCCGGCGCTCCGCCCGTAACCCGGCCCGGGCCATGCGCTACGGGGCCATCACCCGCTTTCGCTCCCCAGAGGCGTCGTACACGTCCCAGTAGGCGAGAGGACCCCGCTCAGCCGGGGAGCCGACGAACGCCCACCGTTTCGACGACCGCTCGACAGGGACCAGCTTCGGCTCGCTCGTTGTCCCGTCCTTCCAGCCGACGACCACACGCTGGACCTGCGGATCGAAACTGCCCACGTAGAGCAGGGGTCTCGGGTCCAACTCCGTCAGGACCAGCCGGAAGTTCCCGCTCGTCATGCCTCCCGCCCAGACGGGGCCTATGGGGAACCCGGCCCCCGGCCTGTTTCCCGGTTCGACCGAGACCCGTCCCCACGGCCAGGGGCCGGGCCCGGTCGACCCGATGTCCTCGGGCGGGATCCGCGTTTCGTCGTCCACGTTGATGATCCCCTTGGGGCCTCGCTGCATGGTGACCACAGCCCGGTAGATCTTTCCGTCGAGCGCCACCGAACCGATCTCGGTGGACACCTTCTCCTCCTCGGCCGGAAGGACCTTCTTGTGCGACGCCGCCTGCTGTCCGTCCCGGCCATCGGCCAAGGCCGACACGGCCACCCCGCCCAGCGGTATCACCAGGGCCGCGGCCAAGGCCGCCGTCAGGAGGTGGCGGCGGGTCCGCCGCCGGCGGCCGCCCCGCATCACCGCACCCACGGGTGCCGGGCCCACCGCCAAGCCGTCCGCGGCCTCGGCCAGGCGCGCAGCCACCTCGTCCTCCAGGCCGGTCGCCGTCTGCATCGCGCTCCCCTCTCCCCCACTCATCGTCCGGTCGCCCCCACCAGTGCGGGTATGGCCCGCAGCTTGGCGATCCCCTTGGCCGCATTGCTCTTCACCGCGCCGACCGAACAGCCCATCGCCTCGGCCGCCTGCGCCTCGCTCAGGTCCTCCCAGTACCGCAGCACCACCGCCTGCCGCTGCCGCAGCGGCAGCTCGGCCAGCCCGCGCATCAGGGCCGCGCGGTCCTCCGCCTGGGCGATCCGGTCGCCCTTCTCCGGCCGGTCGGCCAACGTGGCCGATGGCCCGTCCACGCCCGGGGGCGCCAGATCCTCCTTGAGGCGCCGGCGAAACCGCCGGGCATGCGTATTGGCCAGCACCCGCCGCACATACGCATCCGGATCATCCGCCTGGCTCACCTTCCGCCAGGACGCGTACACCTTCTCCATCGACGCCTGGACCAGGTCCTCCGCCGCGTACTGCTCGCCCGTCAGCAGATATGCAGTCCGCATCAACCGCGGCCACCTGCTGGTCATGAAGCCCTGGAACTCCTCGTCCAAGGCCTCCTTCCGTCCCCCCATGACACACCTCCTACCTCTTGAGAGTCCACGGACCTCCCGAACCGTTGCCCCGCCCCGAACGCGACCGCCGAACGCCGACCACCGACCGCTGACCGCCGCCCCCTGACCGCCGACCGCCCCACGCCGAACGGCCCGCCCCCGGCCGAAGCCGGGAACGGGCCGCGCGGACACGTGAAGCGGCACGTGAAGCCGAAGGTCTACGGCCGCCGCAGCATGGTCACCACCGCCGCCCCGCCCAGTCCGATGTTGTGGGCCAGCCCCACCCCGGCCCCCGCCACCTGCCGGGCCCCCGCCTCCCCGCGCAGCTGCCACACCAGCTCGGCCGCCTGCGCCAGGCCCGTCGCGCCGAGCGGGTGCCCCTTGGAGATCAGCCCGCCGGACGGGTTGACCACCCAGCGCCCGCCGTACGTGGTGGCTCCCGACTCGACGAGCTTCCCCGACGCCCCGTCCTCGCACATCCCGAGCGCCTCGTACGTCAGCAGCTCGTTGATGGAGAAGCAGTCGTGCAGCTCCACCACGTCCACGTCCTCGATGCCGAGCCCGGAGCTCTCGTACACCTGCCGGGCCGCCGCCGCGGTCATCGGCTTGCCCACCACGTCGATGCAGGAGCCGGAGGAGAACGAGGCCGGCGTGTCCGTGGTCATCGCCTGGGCGGCGATCTCCACCGCCCTGCCGTGCAGCCCGTGCCGGACGAGGAACCGCTCCGAGACCACCACCGCCGCCGCGGCCCCGTCCGATGTGGGCGAGCACTGCAGCTTGGTCAGCGGACGGTGGATCTCCTTCGCCGCCAGCACCTCCTCCACCGTGTACACGTCCCTGAACTGGGCGTTGGGGTTGTCCGCCGAGTGCCGGTGGTTCTTCGCCCCGACCGCCGCGAGCTGCGCCGCGGTGGTCCCGTACCGCTCCATGTGCTCGCGTGCGGCGTTGCCGAAGATCTGGGCGGTCGGCGGGGACATCTCGAAACCGTGCCGTGCGGCCATGATCCCGTAGTGGCGGGCCACGGGCGAGGTCTTGAAGTCCCCGCCGTCGGCCCCACCGCCCAGGGCGCCCTTCTTCATCTTCTCGAAGCCGAGCGCCAGTACGCAGTCGGCGAGGCCGCCCGCCACGAGCTGCCGGGCCATCATCAGCGCCGTCGATCCGGTCGCGCAGTTGTTGTTCACGTTGTAGACGGGGACCCCGGTCAGCCCCAGCTCGTACGCCGCCCGCTGCCCGGCGGTGGAGGCCTGGAAGCAGTATCCCGCCGGGACGTGTTCGACCAGCTCGTAGCCGATGCCCGCGTCGGCGAGCGCGGCGGACCCGGCCTCCTTCGCCATGTCCCAGTACTGCCAGTCCCGCGATTCGGGCTTCTCGAACCTCGTCATGCCGACGCCCACGATGTACGACTTCGACGGCTTCATCTGCGCTGACTCCTAGTCCTCTGGTCCCTTGATCCCTGCAGTCCCTTGGCCCCTGCAGTCCCTCGGCCCTTAGTCCCTTAGTCCCTGGGAAGGCCGAGGATCCGCTCGGCGACGACGTTGAGCTGGACCTGCGTGGTGCCCCCGGCGATGGTCAGGCAGCGGGACATGAGCACCCCGTGCACCGCCCGCTCCCCCGCCCCCTCGCACACCGCGCCGTCCGGGCCGAGCAGTTCGAGGGCCAGTTCGGCGGTCCGCTGCTGGTGCGGGGTCTGGACGAGCTTGCGTACGGACGCACCCGCGCCCGGCTCCAGCCCGGACACCTGCTGGAGCGTGGTGCGCAGCCCGATGCAGGCCAGGGCGTGCGCCTCGGCCAGCAGTACGCCGATCCGGGCGCGGCAGGCCCCGTCGAGGCGGGGGGCGCGGGCAAGCAGCGCCTCCAGGCCGGTGTCGAAGGTCATCCGGTCGGCCATGTGGACGCGCTCGTTGCCGAGGGTGTGGCGCGCGACCTGCCATCCGCCGTCGGCGGCCCCGACGAGGGCGTCCGCGGGCAGCGGGGCGTCGTCGAACCAGACCTCGTTGAACAGGGCCTCGCCGGTGATCTCCCGCAGGGGGCGCACGGTGATGCCGGGGGTGTGGCGCATGTCGACCACGAAGTAGCCGAGCCCCTTGTGCTTGGGGACGTCGGGGTCGGTGCGGGCCAGGAGGATCCCGAAGTCGGCGGTGTGGGCGGAACTCGTCCACACCTTCTGGCCGTTGATCCGCCACGAGCCTTCGGCCCCGACCCGCTCGGCCCTGGTGCGCAGGCCCGCGAGGTCGGAGCCCGCGCCCGGCTCGGAGAAGAGCTGGCACCAGGTCAGGTCGCCGCGCAGGGTCGGCAGCAGGAACCTTTCCTTCTGCTCGGGCGTCCCGTACGCGATCAGGGACGGCACGACCCAGGTGGCGATCCCGAGGTCGGCGAGCGCGACCCCGGCGGCGGCCAGCTCCTGCTGGACGACGAGCTGCTCGACGGGTCCGGCGCCGAGCCCGTACGGCGGCGGCAGGTGCGGTGCCGCATACCCGGTGGGCGCGAGGACCCGGCGGGCGGCGGCCGGGTCGAGGCCGCGGGCCGCGGCGATCGCGGTGCGGGCGGCAGCCCGGTACTCCTCGGCCTGCGGCGGCAGGTCGATGCCGAGGGCGCGCCGGGCGCCGGCCGCGGCGAGCTCCACGGCCCTCGCGCGGTGGGCGTCGCCGGGGCCGAGCAGCTGCCGGGCGACGATGGCCCGCCGCAGGTGGAGGTGCGCGTCGTGCTCCCAGGTGAAGCCGATCCCGCCGAGCACCTGGATGCAGTCCTTGGCGCATCCGTACGCGGCGTCCAGGGCGGTCCCGGCGGCCAGCGCGGCCACGAGCGAGCGCACCTCCGCTCCCCCTTGCGCCCCGCCCGGGCCGTCCGCGGCCCGGGCGGCGTCCCAGGCCAGGGCCCGGGCCTGCTCCAGGCGGACGAGCATGTCGGCGCACAGGTGCTTGATCCCCTGGAACTGCCCGATGGGACGGCCGAACTGCTCGCGCACCTTGGCGTACCGGGCGGCCGTCCCGACCGCCCACGCGGCCGTCCCGCAGGCATCGGCGGCGAACAGCACGCAGGCCAGGTCGCGGACCAGGTCCTCGTCGAGGTCGAGCAGCCGGCCCGGGCCGACGGCCACCCCGCGCGCCCGCACCTCGGCGGTGGGCCGGGTCGGGTCGGCGCAGGCGTGCGTACGGATCTCCAGCGCGGCGGCGTCGACCGCGAACCAGCGCACGCCACCGGCGCCATCGGCGCCGTCCGCTCCGTCGGCCCGGGCGGCGAGCAGGACCAGGTCGGCCTCGCCTGCGCCGAGCACCGGCGGCGCGAGCCCCTCGAGGAGGTGCTCCCCTTCCGCGCCGGCAGTGGCGGTCACGGTGCCGGGCCCGAGGGCGACGGCCCCGATCCGGGTCCCGTCGGCCAGGGCCGCGGCGAGCCCGGCGGCCCCCGCCCGGTGGAGCAGGACGGAGGCCAGGGCGCTGGGCAGGTACGGTCCGGGCAGCGCGGCCCGGGCGGCCTCCTCCACGGCGGTGGCGAGGTCGAGGAGGGTGCCGCCCTCCAGGTGCGGGGCGAGGAGTCCGCTGCCCGCGAGCGCGTCCCAGTAGCCGGGCCGCACCCCGGTCCGGGGCGGGCCGTCGAGCAGTTTGCGCACCTCTTCGGGAGGTACGGTGCGCGCCGCCCAGCCGCGCACGGCGTCGGCCAGGTCGCGCTGCTCCTGCGTGATGGCGATGCCCATACGGATCCCTGCCGCCTCTCCGACGTACCCGGCCGGCGCCGGGCGGTCCCCGGTCGCGGTCCCCTGATCGGCGGTCAGAGTAGAACACGTTCCATTCTGACGGAAGGTCGGATGCGAGCGCCGTGACGACCCACAACGAACCGGCCGTGTCCGGAAATCGCTCTAGCTCCCCTCCTCCCCGAATGATCAAATCTGGGGCGTTCACGCCAGCCCCAATTCACCAGGGAAGGGAATAACCCGTGAATTGCGTCTCCTATGTGGATCTGCACCGGCAGGTGTCCTTGGACATCGAAGCGGAATTGGAATCCGCCATAAGAAATCTCGACCCCGCCTCGCATACGAGCGCGGCCAGGAAAGCCGTCATCACCCTCCTGCGGCACCAGAAACTGAAGCATCCCCTGTCCGTGCTCCCCATGCTGGTCCACGGCGCCGAAACGGGAAATACCGCACCGGCCGTCCCGCTCTCCGCACTGCACGTGCTGTGGTGGACCTCGGCCTGCTATCTCGACGACCTCGCCGACGCGCACCGAGGGCCCGCCGCCTCCGAGGGGATCGGGCGGAACGAGGCCCTCATGGCCTCCGTCCTCGCCGGAACCGTGCTCCCGATCCGGATCATCCACTCGCTGCCCGCACCGGAGTGCGTACGCGGCCGCCTCGCGGCCGAGATGGCCACCGGCTGGGCGGTCGGGGTCGAGGGGCAGCTCCGCGACATGGGCGGGGACCCGGCCGCCGCGACCGCGCGCTCGGTGATCACGGCCTACCGCGGAAAGTCCGGCGGCCCCTTTTCCATGATCACCGCCATGGCGGCCCTATTGTCGGGAACCGACGAGGGAAGAATCGAGCTCTGGCGGGAGTTCGGCTACGTCTTCGGCATACTCTGGCAGATATTCAACGACCAGGAGGACATCCTCTCCGGCCGCAACGAGGACCTCCGCAACGGAACCGTGACCTATCTGCTCACGTGCGCCCTGGAGGAATCCCCCTCGCCCGCCGCCCGGGGACACCTCCTCGCCCTGTGCTCCGCCGCCCGGGATTCCGGCGCCGCGCGCACGGAACTCACGAGTGCGCTGCTCGAACCGTCCGTCCTGCGGCGCTACCGCGCGGATCTGGCGGCCTTCCGCGCCGAGGCCCATCGCCTCCTCGGCGTACTGGGCGGCGACGAGCAGTACCTGCCGGTGCTACGGCATCTCGTGGAGCAGGCCTCCGCGATGCTCCTCCAGCCGGCCCCGGTTCCGGTCGCCCCGGTGACGGTGTAGTCCGTACGCCACCGGCCGCATGCCGTGGCGTATTCCCGGACCGCACTCCGGGACTGCCGTGCTCCGCTCCGCGGACGGCCGGACTCCGCTCGGGCCCGCACCGGAAACCCCGGCCATGGCGTCCTACCTGCCAGTAGGGCAGCATGGGCCGCTCACGCGCAGTTCAGGAGGAACCCATGGCCCCCGCCACCCCCAAGCCGGAGACCCTCGCCGCCTTCGAGGCCGCCAAGGGGTTCATGCCCGTCACCGAGGGCCTCGCCCTGTACGAGGCCGCGGCCGGAGCCGCGGCGCTGGGCCTGCCGCTGCTGGAGGTCGGAACGTACTGCGGCCGCTCGACCATCCTGCTGGCCGACGCCGCCCGCGAGGCCGGAGTGAGCGCGATCACGGTCGACCACCACCGCGGCAGCGAGGAGCAGCAGCCCGGCTGGGAGTACCACGACCCGTCCGTGGTGGACCCCGAGGTCGGGCTGATGGACACCCTCCCCACCTTCCGCCGCACCCTGCACCGGGCCGGCCTGGAGGAGCACGTCATCGCGATCGTGGGCCGGTCCCCGCAGGTCGCCGCGGCCTGGGGCGGCAGCCTCGGCCTCGTCTTCATCGACGGCGGCCACACCGACGAGCACGCCACCGGCGACTACGAGGGCTGGGTCCCGCACCTCGCCGAGGGCGGCACGCTCGTCATCCACGACGTCTTCCCGGACCCGGCCGACGGCGGGCAGGCCCCGTACCGGATCTACCTGCGCGCCCTGGCCTCCGGCGCGTTCGAGGAGGTCTCGGTGACCGACTCGCTGCGCGTGCTGCGCCGCATCGCCCCCGGCCTGTAGCCCACGGCCCCCGTGCGAACGGGGCCAGGGCAGGCAGGGCACGCGCGGCAGGCACGGTCGGGCAAGGCGCCGGACAGGCGGCGTACGGGCAAGCGGAGCATTAGGCATATCGGGATATAAGCGCACACGCCCTCGAACGGCCCAGTCCCGCCCTGCCAGAGGACCCCCGGACTAGCATCGCGGCGTGCCCTACGACGACAGCCCCCCGCCGCCCGAGTCCGCCCCGCCTCCCGAGGCCGCCCGGCCGCCCGGCTCCGGCCGGCCGCCCGGCCCAGCCCCGTCGGCCGACCCCGCCGACTCCGCCCCGCCCGCCCACTCCGCCCCGCCCGCCGAGACCGCCGCCGCGGCCGGCCCCGACCGCCGGTGGTTCGCACGCCGCTCCGCCCTCGCCGTCGGGGCGGCCGTCCTCGCCCCGACCTGCCTGGCGGGGTGGGTCCTGTTCCAGGTCACCACCGGCGCGGGCGCGGACGACGCCCGGCCGCCGCGGATCGTGATGCCGGCGGCGACCGGCACCGACGCCTCGCTCACCCCGCCCCCGGCAGCCTCCGCGAGCGCCGCCCCTGGCAGCTCCCCCGACGCGGCCGCGAAGGACCCGCTCGCCGGCAAGACCGTCGTCATCGACCCCGGCCACAACACCGGCAACTTCAACCACAGCGCCGAGATCAACAAGAAGGTGGACATCGGCACCAACCTCAAGGAGTGCGACGCCACCGGCACCACCACCAACGCCGGTTACAAGGAAGCTGAGTTCACCCTCGACGTCTCGCGCCGCCTGCGCACCGTCCTCCAGGCCAAGGGCCTGAAGGTGGTGTTCACGCACGACGGCGAGCGCCCCTGGGGCCCCTGCATCGACGAGCGCGCCCGCATCGGCAACCAGGCGAACGCCGACGCCGTGGTCTCCGTCCACGCGGACGGCGAATCCGAGGGCAACCGCGGCTACCACGTCATCCTCCCGGCCAAGGTCAAGGGCGGCGCCGCGGACACCGCGGCGATCGTCGGCCCCTCCCGGGACCTCGGCGAGAAGATCGCCGCGAACTTCGCCCGCACCACCGGCACCTCGCCCGCCAACTACCTGGGCGGCGGCACGGGGTTGGTCGTCCGCGACGACCTGGGCGGCCTCAATCTCTCGACCCGGCCCAAGGTGTTCGTCGAATGCGGCAACATGCGTGACAGCAAGGACGCGGCGCTGCTGACGAATCCGGACTGGCGGCAGAAGGCGGCCCAGGGTATTGCGGACGGCATCGTCGGCTTCCTCGGCGGGTAGTCCCACCGGGACAGCCTGCCGCCCCGATCCTCTCGGCAGCGGGAAACCTCCGTACCATGGTCCAGCCCGCCCCCGCTCACGGATGCGCGACCGCGGCACCACGAGACGACCGAGACCGAGAAGGACACCTGACACGTGAATATCCGCTCCCTCACTCGAGGCGACGGCGTGGTGATCGGAGCAGCGGCGTTGCTGTTCATCGCCTCGTTCCTCGATTTCTACTCCGCGACCGGCATCGATGCGCCGAGCGCGTGGGACACCGACGTCTACCGCCTGGCGCTTCCCACGATCTTCCTGCTCGGCTTCATCGCGGCCGGCCTGCTGGTCGGGGGCCGTTTCCTGCCGCAGTCCCGTCAGCTGGCGGGGCTTCCGCTGTCGGCCTGGGGCACCGTGCTCTCGGTCGCGGCGGCCTGGTCCTCGCTGTGGTCCCTGATCACCTGCCCGAGCGGCGCCGACCTGGGCCCCGGCTGCATCATCGCCTTCCTCGCCACCCTCGTGCTGGCCGGTGTCGCACTCGCCGGCGCGAAGGTCCCGGCGCTGGCCGGACCGCTGGTGCCGGAGTCGCGCCCCGCCGCGCCGGCGCCGTTCGGCGGCCAGCCGCAGCCCGGCACCGGGTACGGCTACCCGGGCGGCCAGCAGCCGCAGGGGTACGGCGCGACCCCGCAGCCGGCCCCGCCGTACGGCGGCGCGCCGAACGCGGGCCCGCAGGACGCGGCGCCCGCGCCGGCGGCGGACTTCGCCCCGTTCTGGTTCGCGGTCCCGGTGGCCCGTCCCCTCTACGCCGAGGACGGCTCGCCGACCCCGATCGCCGAACTCGCCCCGGGCACCTGGTACCTGGCGGTGGACCAGCGCGGTCCCTCGACGCTCATCGCGCAGACCCAGGACGGCCGCCGCGGCGTCCTGAACGACACCTCCGGCATCCAGCGCGGCTGACACGGCGCAGGCCGCGTACGCAACGCACGCCGCCCGCGTACCGCATGCTCCTCGACGGCCCCCCGCCCTTCCGGGCGGGGGGCCGTTGCCCTACAGTCACCTGACGCACCGTCAGATCGGTCAACGTGGGCGGAGGGAACCGTACATGCGCCTCGGACTCGCACTCGGCTACTGGGGCCGCGGCCCCGACCCGGCCCACCTCCGCCTCGTCACCGAGGCCGAGGACCTCGGCTACCACTCGGTGTGGACCGCCGAGGCCTGGGGCTCGGACGCCTTCACCCCCCTCACCTGGCTCGCCGCGCACACCTCGCGGATCCGCCTCGGCACCGCGATCGCGCAGATGGCCGCCCGGACCCCGACCGCCACCGCGATGCACGCGCTCACCCTCGACCACCTCTCCGGCGGCCGGATGATGCTCGGCCTGGGCCTGTCCGGCCCGCAGGTCGTCGAGGGCTGGTACGGGCGACCGTTCCCGTCGAGCCCGCTCACCGCCACCCGCGAGTACGTCGACGTCGTCCGCCAGGTGCTGCGGCGCAAGGCGCCCGTCGCCCTCGACGGCCGCTTCCACAGCCACCCGTACCGGGGCGACGACGCCACCGGCCTGGGCAAGGCGCTGAAGCCCATCACCCACCCGCTGCGCCCCGACCTGCCCGTGCTGCTCGGCGCGGAGGGGCCCAAGAACATCGCCCAGACCACCCGGATCGCGGACGGCTGGCTCCCCCTGTACTGGTCGCCCACCCGCCCCGATGTCTACCGGGCCCCGCTGGCGGACCTCCCCGACGGGTTCGTGATCGCCCCGATGGCCCGGGCCAAGGTCTGCGACGACGTCGCCGAGGGGCTCCTGCCGGTCAAGGCGATGCTCGGCTTCTACATCGGCGGCATGGGACACGCGGCCCGCAACTTCCACGCCGACCTGATGGCGCGCATGGGCTACGCCGAGGAGGCCCGCCGCATCCAGGAGCTGTTCCTCGCCGGGCGCAAGGAGGAGGCGGTCCTCGCCGTCCCCGACGCCTTCGCCGACGAGATCTCCCTGGTGGGGCCGCGCGAGCGGATCGCCGAACGCCTGGAGCTGTGGCGCGCCGGTCCCGTCACGGACCTGCTGGTCACGGCCCCGGACCCGCACACCCTGCGCGTCCTGGCCGAACTCAACACCTGACGGCCGGCCAGAGCCTCAGGGCGCCTGCGGGGCCTCGGCCCGGGGCACGGCCCCGAGCAGCTCGCCCAGGTCCGGCGGCATGACGGCGAACTCGATGCTCCCGCCGCCCTCGTACGCACAGGCCACGATCCGCGATCCGGGGTTGATGGACATCCCCTCCCTCACCGAGGGCGCCCGCACGCCGGTCGTCCGGCCGCCGGTCAGGTCCACCCGCTCGCCGCGGCGGGGCACCCACTGCGCCCCGCCGGGGCCGGCGAACACCCGGCCGACGCGCCACCGACCCTGGCCGGCCGGGGTCCGCGTCATGCACGGGATACCGGCGGCGGGACCGGCGGCCACCCGCCGCAGGTGCGCGCGGCGGAGCAGCCAGCCGGCTCCGGCGGCCCCGGCGAGGATGGCGGCGAGCTCGATCATCCGACCATTGAACCAGGCAGAACGGACCGGAGGGCCGGCACGGACCGGGAGCCCGCGCGGACCTGGTGACCGCGCGGACCCGCCGGCCCGGCTACCGGCCCGGCTAGCCGCCGCTCAGCTCGGAGACGCTGGGGACCTTGTCGGTCACGGGGGCTCCGGCGCTCTTGCCGGCGTCCTTGACGCCGCCGATGACGTTCTCGAAGGAGCTGATGTCGGCGTCGTCGGCACCGCCCTGGCGCAGTTTGGTGCCCAGCCCCTTGAGGGACTCGATGCCCGCCGTCAGCGGGGCCACCGCCTTCGACAGCAGCGGATCGCCCTTGGCGTTCTGCAGGGCCGCCTTCAGCCGGTTGTACGCGAAGGCACCGGCGAGGCCAGCCTTGATCAGCGCGAAGGTGCGGCCACTGGCGCCCTTCTGGAACTTGCCCGCGCGGTAGGGCTTGATGATCCACTGGTACGTCGCCCCGGCGGCGAGTCCGGCGTTGGCGACGAAGCGCGTCTTGGCGAACTTCTGGCGCTCCTGCGTGGCGTCCGGCGAGGGCTCCGCCTCGACGGCGGCCGCGAACTGCGCGGCCTCCAGCTGCGCGGCCTGCGCCTGCACCGCTTCGATCTGCTCGGCCCGGGCCTGCTCCTGGGCGGCCTGCAGGGCCGACAGGGGGGCGGCCCCGCCCGGGCCCCGGGCGCTGTCGGCACCGCCGGCGCCGCCGCATCCGGCGGCCCCGGCGAGCAGTGCGGTGGACAGGAGCAGCGCGGTCACGCCGCGGCGGACGCGCAGGGTTCCGGTTCGGGACACGGTGGCCTCCGGGGGAGTCGAGGTGTCCCCCGCAGCGTCACCCGGGGTCGCGGGCCCCGCCACTCGGGCCACCCGTTCGGGCCTCCCGGGTGGCGGGGCGCCGGCCCCGCCCGCATCATCCGCCCGCAACCGCCCGCGGGCGGTTGCGCTCACGCGCCCTGGCGGCAGCAGTCCGGCTCCAGGCCCGAAGGCAGTTCGAGCCCGCCGAACACGGCCGTGGTGGCCTCGTCCCCGCCGAGCGCGGCGACGGCCAGCAGCAGCGACCCGGCCGTCCAGGTGGTCTGCTCGACGGGCCACACCGCCTCGTCCTCGAAGACGTACCCCGTCCAGTACATGCCGTTGTCGGCGCGCAGGTGGGTGATCGAGCGCAGGATCTCCAGGGCCCGGTCCGACTCGCCCATCGCCCACAGGGCGAGGGCCAGTTCGCAGGACTCGCCGCCGGTCACCCACGGGTTCGGCAGGACGCACCGCACGCCGAGGCCGGGGACGACGAACTCGTCCCACCGCTCCTCGATCCGCGCCTTCGCGTCCCCGCCGGTGAGCGCACCGCCGAGCACCGGGTAGTACCAGTCCATCGAGTACCGGTTCTTGTCCAGGAACCGCTCCGGGTGCCGGCGTATCGCGTGGCCCAGCGCGCCCGCCGCCAGCTCCCAGTCCGGCTGCGGGTCCTCGCGGTGGTCGGCGATGGCCAGCGCGCACCGCAGGGCCTGGTGGATGGAGGAGGAGCCGGTCAGCAGGGCGTCCGTGACGGGGGTGCCGTCGGCCTCGCGCTTCCAGCCGATCTCGCCGCCCGGCTGCTGCAGGTCGAGGACGAACTGCACGGCCGCGTACACGGTGGGCCACATCCGGTCCAGGAACGGGTCGTCGCCGGTGGCCAGGTAGTGGTGCCAGACGCCGACGGCGATGTACGCGACGAAGTTGCTCTCCCGGCCGGCGTCCTGCGGCTCGGCGGTGTCCACGCCGGCGGGCCGGTCGGCGTACGCCGCGTACCAGGAGCCGTCGGCGTTCTGGTGCCGGGCGAGCCACTCGTAGGCGCGGCGGGCGGCCTCGTGCTCGCCCGCGGCGTCGAGTGCCATCGCGGCCTCGGTGTGGTCCCAGGGGTCGAGGTGGTGCCCGCGGAACCACGGTATGGCCCCGTCGGAGCGCTGGGCGGCGAGGATGCCGGCCACCGTCTCGGCGGCCTGCCCGGCCGTCAGCACACCCTCCAGGGCCAGGCGTTCGGTGCGCCCGGTGGAGCTCACTGGGCCGCGCCGACGGGCAGGTGCGGCTTGGTCGCGTACACCACGAAGCTCTTGCCGATGACCGGGTTGAGCGCCTGCTCCATCAGCCGCGTGGCGAGCGGCTTCTTCATGATGTCCCAGACCAGCAGCTTGTGGTAAGCGCGCACCGGCAGCGCCTTGTCGTTGTCCACGCCGAAGGCGCACTTGAGCCACCAGTACGGCGAGTGCAGCCCGTGCGCGTGGTGGGTGCCGTACGGCTTGAGGCCCGCGGCCTGCATCTTGCCCAGCAGTTCGTCGGCCTTGTAGATGCGGATGTGGCCGCCCTCGACCTCGTGGTAGGCGTCGCTCAGCGCCCAGCAGACCTTCTCGGGGCCGTAGCGCGGCACGGTGACGGCGATGCGGCCGCCCGGCTTCAGCACGCGGACCATCTCGGCGAGCACGCCCTTGTCGTCGGGGATGTGCTCCATGACCTCGGAGATGATGACCACGTCGAAGGACTCGTCGGGGAAGGGCAGCGCCAGCGCGTCGCCCTCCATCGCGGTGGCGGTGGCGCCGGCCGGGGCCTCGCCGGCCTCCTTCATGGCGGCGAACCACTTGGCGACCTCGCGGATCTCCTCGCCGTTGCGGTCGACCGCGACGACCTGGGCGCCGCGCCGGTAGCACTCGAAGGCGTGCCGGCCTGCGCCGCAGCCCAGATCGAGCACGCGGTCGCCTGCGGCGAGCGGGAACCGGGAGAAATCGACGGTCAGCACGGGATCCTGCCTTCGCAGTCGCGGGGGTGGGGAAGGGACATCGACGGGGACGTACGGGGGGCGCGGCCGGTACGGGGGGTACGGGCGCCGCGGGCGGTCCGGGAGGTCACCGGGCGCGGCGGCTGCGGCGGGCCTGCTCGATGGCGGCCCGGTAGTGCGCGGCGGTGCCCTCGGCGGCCTTGGCCCAGGTGAACCGGGTCAGCACGCGCTCGCGCCCGGCGGCGCCGAGGCGGGACCGCAGCTGCGGGTCGTCCAGGAGCCGGCCCAGGGCGGCGGCCAGCGCGCCCGCGTCGCCGGGCGGCACCGCGAGGCAGGTCTCGCCGTCGGGTCCGGCGACCTCGGGGATGGCACCGCCGGTGGTGGCGACCAGGGGGGTGCCGGTGGCCATGGCCTCGGCGGCGGGCAGCGAGAAGCCCTCGTACAGGGAGGGCACGCAGGCGATCTGCGCGCTGCGCACCAGGTCGACGAGTTCGGCGTCGGTGATGCCCTTGACGAAGCGGACGGCGTCCTGCAGCCCGTACGACTCGATCGCCTTGGCCACCGGCCCCTCCTCGGCGCGCTTGCCGACGACGACCAGGTGGGCGTCGGGCTGCTCGGTGCGCAGCTTGGCGAGCGCCTCGACGAGGTGGACGAGCCCCTTCAGCGGGACGTCGGCGCTGGAGGTGGTCACGATCCGCCCGGGCACCTCGGCCACCGACGGGTCGGGCGACCACAGCTCGGTGTCGGCGCCGATGTGGACGACGTGGATGCGCTCGCCCTGCACGCCCAGGTGCTCGGCGATCTCCTGCTTGGAGGAGCCGGACACGGTCAGGACGGACGGCAGCCGCCGGGCGACCCGGCCCTGCATGCGCGTGAAGGCGTACCAGCGCCGGACGGAGGCCCGCTTCTTGCGGTCCTTGGCGGCGTCCAGTTCGAGCTGCCGGTCGACGGTGATGGGGTGGTGGATGGTGGTGACCAGCGGCGCGCCGAGGTCGGCCAGGAGCCCGTAGCCGAGGGTCTGGTTGTCGTGGATGACGTCGAAGTCGCCGGCGCGGGCGGCGAGGTGGCGCCGGGCCCGCAGCGAGAAGGTCAGCGGCTCGGGGAACCCGCCGGTCCACATGGTGGCGACCTCGAGGGCGTCGATCCAGTCCCGGTACTCCCCGCGCTTCGGCGTGCGGAACGGGTCGGGCTGGCGGTAGAGGTCGAGGCTCGGCAGTTCGGTGAGGGTGGCGCCGGTGTCGAGCACCGGGTACGGCTGGGCGCCGATCACCTCGACGGAGTGCCCGAGCGCGACGAGCTCGCGGGACAGGTGCCGTACGTAGACGCCCTGGCCCCCGCAGAACGGGTTCCCCTTGTAGGTGAGGAGCGCAATGCGCAACGGCCGGTCACCATCCGTCACGGACCCTGCGAAAGGGCTCGTCACCATGGCCTCAGCGGTCACTCTCGGCCCCCTTCTCCCTGCAACGTTCGCCGGAGCGTAACCGCTCGGATAATGTAGAACAAGTTTCAGACTTGATCCGTCAGGCCATTGAATCTACCGGCCGGAAACCACACCGTAAGAGGCGGAGCAGGTGATTCGCGCCACGGACGGAGCGCCTGCCATGCTGGGCCCGCACCAGCCCGGAAACAGCAGCGGCCACACCACGGAACGGGGCACATGACAGCGGAAGCGAAGGCCGTCGGCACATCGGCATCCTCTCCCCTGACGGAGCGCCAGGAGGCGCGCCGGCGCCGGATCCTGCACGCCAGCGCGCAGCTGGCCGGCCGCGGCGGCTTCGACGCCGTCCAGATGCGGGAGGTCGCCGAGGCGGCCGGCGTCGCCCTCGGCACCCTGTACCGCTACTTCCCCTCCAAGGTGCACCTGCTCGTCGCGACGATGCAGGACCAGCTCCAGCACATGCACACCACGCTGCGCAAGCGGCCCCCGGCCGCCGAGGACCCGGCGGCCCGCGTCGCGGAGACCCTGATGCGCGCCTTCCGCGCCCTCCAGCGCGAGCCGCACCTCGCCGACGCGATGGTGCGCGCCCTGACCTTCGCGGACCGCAGCGTGAGCCCCGAGGTGGACACGGTCTCCCGGCTGACGACGGCGATCATTCTGGACGCGATGGGCCTGACGGCCCCGCCGACGGCGGAGCAGCTGTCGGCGGTGCGGGTCATCGAGCACACCTGGCACTCGGCGCTGATCACCTGGCTGTCGGGCCGCGCCTCGATCGCCCAGGTCAAGATCGACATCGAGACGGTGTGCCGGCTGATCGACCTGACGGCCGCGCCGTCCCCGGAAAAGGCCTGATCCCGACGCTGCCGAGGCCGCCCGGCCCGGCCCAGGGGGGGCCGGGCGGCGGCCGGCGCTACTCCTCCGGCGGGAACACCGCCTCCCCGGTGCCCGCCAGCGTGATCATGATGGCCTCCACCGGGCAGCCCTCCGCCGCCGCGAGGACCGGCTCGTTCGCGTCCGTCTGCGGCTCCCGCGGGTGCGACTGGCGCGCCGAGTCCAGGACGAACCCCTCCGGCGCGTGGTTCACGCACATCCCGGAGCCGATGCAGACGCCCCGGTCCACCTCCACCTGCCACCGGTCGCCCATGGCTCAGGCACCCGCCCCGTACCCGGCGGGCAGGTGGATCATCTTGTGCTCCAGGTACTCGCCCAGCCCTTCGGGCCCGAACTCGCGCCCCAGGCCGCTGTTCTTGTAGCCGCCGAACGGCCCCAGCATGTCCAGGCTGAAGGTGTTCACGTTGAAGGTGCCCGTCCGCACCTGCCGGGCGAAGTCGATGCCGCGCTCCACGTCCGCCGTCCAGACGCTCCCGCTCAGCCCGAACTCGGAGTCGTTCGCGATCCGCAGCGCCTCCTCCTCGTCCCCGTACGGGATCAGGCACACCACCGGCCCGAAGATCTCCTCGCGCGCGATCCGCATCCCGTTGTCCACGTCGCCGAAGAGCGTCGGCTCGACGTACCAGCCGCGCTCCAGGGCGGCCGGGCGGCCGCCGCCCGCCAGGACCTTCGCACCCTCCTCCTGCCCGATCCGGATGTAGTCCAGCGACCGCTGCTGCTGCCGCTTCGCCACCAGCGGGCCGAGCTGTGTCGCCGGGTCGAGCGGGTCGCCGACCACCAGCGCCCCGGCCGCGGCCGCGAGCGCCTCGGCCACCTCGCCGTAGCGGCTGCGCGGCGCGAGGATGCGGGTCTGCGCCACGCACGCCTGCCCGTTGTTCATCCAGGCGGCCGGGACGATCCCGGCGACGGAGGCCTCCAGGTCGGCGTCCGGCAGCACGACGGCGGCGGACTTGCCGCCGAGTTCGAGGGTGACCCGCGTCAGGTTCCGTGCGGCCACCTCCATCACGCGCCGGCCGGCCGCGACCGAGCCGGTGAAGGCGACCTTGTCGACCCCGGGATGGCCGACCAGGTACTCGCTGACCTCGCGGTCGGCGGGCAGGACGGACAGCACGCCCTCGGGCAGCCCGGCCTCCCGGGCGATGTCGGCGAGGATGTACGAGTCCAGCGGCGACTCGGGGGACGGCTTCAGGATGACCGCGGACCCGGTGAGCAGCGCGGGCGCGAGCTTCGCGGCGGCCACGAACTGCGGCACGTTCCACGGGATGACGGCCGCGACCACGCCCACCGGCTCCCGCCGCACCAGGATGGGGCCGAGCACGCCCTGGCGGTGCTCCTCGTACGGATAGGCGCGCGCCACCTGGATCGCGGCGTCGTAGACCATCATCGGGCCGAGCGCCTGGGCCAGGACGCTCCAGGAGTAGGGGGAGCCGTTCTGCGAGCTGATCGAGCGGGCGATCTCCTCGTGCCGGACGGCGATCGCGTCCTTGATCCGGGTGACGACCGCGATCCGCTCGTCGAGGGCCATCCGGGGCCAGGGGCCCGTGTCGAAGGCCCGGCGGGCGGCGGCGACGGCGCGGTCCACGTCGGCGCGCGAGGCGTGCGGGACGCTGCCGATGACCTGCTCGGTATGGGGCGAGACGATCTCGATGGTGTCGGTGCCCAGCGGATCCGTCCACTCCCCGCCGATGAACAGCTGTCCGTGTTCCACGCGCTCGGTCATGGCTGATGCCTCCTGCGGCTCGGCTTTCCGGAACTGATACCAGTTCTAGTTCCAGGAGTCCACGGCCGGGACGGAAGACTCGGAAGATCCAACGACTAGCCAGAAGGCCCGGGAAATGGTCGACTTGGGCTACCACTGGAACATGTTCTCGTTGTCGGGCGCAGGAGACAGGAGTCCCTCATGCCGCAGGACGCATCCGACTCAGCCGACGCATCCAACTCAGCCGACGCGGCCGACGTATCCGAGGTGCCCGAGGTCACCAACCACGGCGGCGGCGTCCGGGGCATCAAGGTCCCCATCCCGGACAACCCCCTCGGCCACACCCTCGTCCACGTCCTCGACACCGACCGCGGCCCCGTCCTCATCGACACCGGCTGGGACGACCCCCGGTCCTGGGACGCCCTCACGGCCGGCCTGTCGGCCCTCGGCACCGCGGTCGGCGAGGTCCACGGCGTGGTCATCACCCACCACCACCCCGACCACCACGGCCTCTCCGGCAAGGTCCGCGAGGCCTCCGGCGCCTGGATCGCCATGCACGCCGCCGACACCGAGGTCGTACTGCGCACCCGCTCCGCCGAGCCCGCCGTCTGGCTCGACTACATGAGCGGCAAGCTCGCCGCCGCCGGCGCCCCGGAGGAGCACATCGCCCCGCTGCGGGCGGCCCGGGCCGGCGGCCGGCTGCGGACCCTGCCGGGCCTGCGCGCCGCCGTCCCCGACCGGGAGATCGTCCCCGGCGAGCTGCTGCCGCTGGTCGGCCGCAGGCTCCGCGCCGTGTGGACCCCCGGGCACACCCCCGGCCACGTCTGCCTGCACCTGGAGGAGCGCCACCCGGCGAACCTGCCGGGCAACGGCCGCCTCTTCTCCGGGGACCACCTCCTGCCCGGGATCTCCCCCCACATCGGCCTGTACGAGGATCCGGAGGACACCCGCGCCGGCGACCCCCTCGGCGACTACCTCGACTCCCTCGAACGCATCGGCCGCCTGGAGCCGGCGGAGGTGCTCCCGGCCCACCAGCACGCCTTCACCGACGCCCCGGCCCGGGTCCGCGAGCTGCTGCGCCACCACGAGGAGCGGCTGGCCGGGCTGCGGGAGCTGCTGGCCGCCGAGCCGCTGACGCCGTGGGGACTGGCGGAGCGGATGCAGTGGAACCGGCCCTGGGAGCAGATCCCGTACGGCTCCCGCAACATCGCCGTCTCGGAAGCGGAGGCGCACCTGCGGCGCCTGGTGAAGCAGGGCCGGGCGGAGCCGGTGCCGGGCAGCGACCCGGTCGCGTACCGGGCGGTGTGACGGCGGTAAGGGGCGCAGGGCGGCGGCGCCACCCGGCCGCCGCATACCGGCCGGTACAGTGTTGGCCGTCGTCCACCCTTCCGTACGGGGGGAAGCCGGTGCGATTCCGGCGCTGACCCGCAACCGTGTCCCGCCCCGGCCCCGCCGGGCGGCCAGCCGGACTGCCCCGTACCGGCGAAGGGCGCGAGCTCGTGCCGCCGGGAGCCCCCGGCGGCCGGCACCGTCGAGGTCAACGGAGCCGGAGCCCGGTGCCAGCGCGCGCCTGCCTCCTGCTCCCCAGCAGGAGAGGCAACCGCCCCCATGAACGTCCGCCGCAGCGCCGCCGCGCTCGCCGCCTCCGCCGTGCTCTGCGTCGGCGCCGCACCCGCGGCCCTCGCCGCGCCCTCCCCCGCCGCCTCGACGCCGCCCGTGATCCCGTCCGGCCTGTACGGCAAGAAGGACCCGACGTACGACGGCGTGTGGCGGCAGTCGGTCGCCCTGCTCGCCCAGCGCACGGTCGGCGTGCAGCCCGCCAAGGAGGCCGTCGGCTGGCTGACCGGGCAGAGCTGCGCGAACGGCGCCTTCGCCTCCTTCCGCGCGGACGCGGGCGCGGCGTGCGACGCGACGACGATGCTCGACACGAACGCCACCGCGATGGCCGTGCAGGCCCTGAAGGCCGTGGGCGGCCAGGACGCCGCGGTGAAGAAGAGCGTGGACTGGCTGAAGTCCGTGCAGAACGAGGACGGCGGCTGGGCCTTCGTCCCCGGCTCCCCCAGCGACGCCAACTCCACGGCCGTGGTGATCAGCGCGCTGGCGGTGGCCGGCGAGAAGCCGGCCGAGGTGAAGTCGAAGGCCGGGAAGTCCGCGTACGAGGGCCTGCTCGCCTTCCAGCTGGGCTGCACCGCCGAGCCGGCCGCCGACCGGGGCGCGTTCGCGTACCAGCCGACCGACGGCAAGCTGGCCGCCAATGCCGACGCGACGGCCGCGGCGGTCCTGGCCGGGCTGGGCAAGGGCGCGGTCGTCGCCCCCGGCGGCGCGGACACCCCCGCGGCCGCGCCGGGCTGCGCCGCCACGGCCGGCGACCCTGCGGCCGCCGCCCGGGCCGCGGCCGACCACCTGGCCGAGGCACTGAAGAAGGACGGCCACCTGACGGCCGTCACCCCGGGCGCGGACCAGCCGACCGCGGACACCGGCAACACCGCCGACGCGGTGATCGCCCTGGCCGCGGCCGGGCACCGGCAGTCGGCGGCGGGCGCGCTGGAGTGGCTGAAGGCCAACTCGGCCGAGTGGGCCAAGGGCAGCCCGGCGGCGCTCGGCACGCTGGTCCTGGCCGCGCACGCCACGGGCACCGACCCGAAGGCCTTCGGCGGCACGGACCTGGTCGCAGCCCTGAACGCGACCGGCCCCGCCCCGCAGGCGGCCGAGGCGAAGGCCGACTCCGCGAAGGACGAGAAGAAGGAAGACAAGGACGACAAGAGCATCTGGTGGATGCTCGGCGCGGGCGCGGCGGCCGGCATGGGCATCGGCTTCCTGCTGAGCGGGCGCCGCAAGAAGAACCAACTGTGATGCGCCGCGGCCCGGCCTCGGCGGCCCTCGTCGCCGGCCTCCTGCTGACCCTGCTCGCCGCCTTCCCGGCGGCGGCGGCCGGCTACCGGTACTGGTCGTTCTGGGACGGTGCGGGCGGCCAGTGGGCGTACGCCACCCAGGGCCCCTCGACCGCCCGCCCGGCCGACGGCTCCGTGCAGGGGTTCCGCTTCGCGGTCAGCAAGGACGCGGCGGCCGAGGCCGCCCGCCCGCGGGCCGCGGCCGACTTCGAGGCCGTCTGCTCCGCCACCCCGGCGGCGGCGGGCCGCAAGCGGATCGCCGTCGTGGTCGACTTCGGCGTCCCGGCGGACGCCCCGGCCGGCGACGCCCCGCCGCAGGACGCCCCGCGTACGGCCTGCGCCCAGGTGGCGCCGGACGCCACGGCCGCGGAGGCCCTGGCGGAGGTGGCCAAGCCGCTGCGGTACGACAGCGCGGCCCTGCTGTGCGCGATCTCCGGCTACCCGAAGCAGGGCTGCGGCGAGCAGGTCGCGGAGGGCGGATCCGCTTCCGCGGCCGCCTCTGCGCCGGCGTCGGCGTCCGCGTCGGCGCCCGCGTCCGCTGAAGGCGAGAAGGACGAGGACCGCGGGACCGGCTGGACGGGGCCCCTGGCCGGCCTGGCCGTCCTCGCGGCCGTCGGCGCCGCCACCGTCCGGCAGTCCCGCCGCCGCTCCCGATGACGCGCGCCCCCGCCACCGCGCCGGATGCGGCGTATCCGCGCCCGCAGCGCAGGTACGCCGCACCGCAGGCCCGGCGGGGCAATGCGGTGCACGCCGGGGCGTGGTGGCTGTGGGCGCTCGGGCTGGCCACCGCCGCCTCCCGGACCACCAACCCCCTCCTGCTCGCGCTGATCGTGGCCGTCGCGGGCTACGTCGTCACCGCGCGCCGGACCACCGCCCCGTGGGCCCGTTCGTACGGGGCGTTCCTGAAGCTGGGCCTCTTCGTGATCGGCCTGCGGCTGCTGTTCTCCGTACTCCTCGGCTCCCCGATACCCGGCTCGCACGTCCTGTTCGCCCTCCCGGAGATCCCGCTGCCCGCCTGGGCGCAGGGCATCCGCCTCGGCGGCCGCGTCACCGCCGAGCAGCTCGTCTTCGCCTTCTACGACGGGGCCAAGCTGGCCGCGCTGCTGGTGTGCGTCGGCGCCGCCAACGCCCTCGCCAACCCGGCCCGGCTGCTGAAGTCGCTCCCGGCCGCGCTCTACGAGGTCGGCGTGGCCGTGGTCGTCGCGATGACGTTCGCGCCGAACATGGTCGCGGACGTCGCCCGGCTGCGGACCGCCCGCCGGCTGCGCGGACGCCCCACCGGCGGGGTGAAGGCGATCCTCCAGATCGGCCTGCCGGTCCTGGAGGGCGCCCTCGAACGCTCCGTGGCCGTCGCCGCCTCGATGGACGCGCGCGGCTACGGCCGTACGGCGCAGGTCCCGCCGGCCGTGCGGCACACCACCAACGCCCTCACCCTCGGCGGGCTGCTCGGCTGCTGCGCCGGCACGTACGGGCTGCTCGCCGCCGAGGGCGCCGCGTACGGCCTGCCCGTGCTGCTCATCGGGCTCGCCCTGGCCCTCGCGGGCCTGCGGCTCGGCGGGCGGCGCAGCGTCCGGACCCGGTACCGGCCCGACCGCTGGGGCGGGCGCGCCTGGCTGGTCGCCGGTTCGGGCGCGGTCGTCGCCGCCGCGCTCGTGTACGCCTCCGGCGCCGATCCGCAGGCCCTGCGGCCCGGGGTCGTACCGCTCGTGCCGCCGGCGTTCCCGCCCGGGGCGGCGGCGGCCGTCCTCGTCGGCCTGCTCCCCGCCTTCGTGGCACCCGTACCGACCGAGGAGTCCCCGCAGTGATCCGCTTCGAGCAGGTGTCGGTCACGTACGCCGGTGCCGGCCGGCCCGCGCTGCACGGCGCCGACCTGGTCGTCCCCGAGGGGGAGCTCACCCTGCTGGTCGGCCCGTCGGGGGTGGGCAAGTCCACGCTGCTCGGGACGGTGTCCGGGCTGGTCCCGCACTTCACGGGCGGCACCCTGCACGGCCGGGTCACGGTCGCGGGCCGCGACACCCGCACCCACCGGCCCCGCGAGCTCGCCGACGTCGTCGGGACGGTGGGCCAGGACCCCCTCGCGCACTTCGTGACGGACGTGGTGGAGGACGAGCTGGCGTACGGGATGGAGTCCCTGGGCCTCGCCCCCGCCGTGATGCGGCGCCGCGTGGAGGAAACCCTGGACCTGCTGGGCCTGAACGAGCTGCGCGACCGGCCGCTCGCCTCGCTGTCGGGCGGCCAGCAGCAGCGGGTGGCCATCGGCTCGGTCCTGACCACGCACCCCAAGGTGCTGGTCCTGGACGAGCCGACCTCCGCGCTGGACCCGGCGGCCGCCGAGGAGGTCCTCGCGGTGCTCCAGCGCCTGGTCCACGACCTGGGGACCACGGTGCTGATGGCGGAGCACCGGTTGGAGCGGGTGGTCCAGTACGCCGACCGGGTGCTGCTGCTGCCGGCGCCGGGCGCGGCCGCGGTCCTGGGCTCCCCGGCCGAGGTCATGGCCCTGTCGCCGGTCCATCCCCCCGTGGTCTCGCTGGGCCGGCTGGCCGGCTGGTCCCCCCTTCCGCTCTCGGTACGCGACGCCCGCCGCCTGGCCCCGCCGCTGCGCACCCGCCTGGCCGGGACCCCCGCGGAACCGGCGGTCCCCGTGCAGGGCCGGGCCGGAATCCCGGAGGGCGACTCCGACACCTCGGGCCCTGCCGCGGGCCCGCCGGCCGCCGCGAGCCCCGGCCGCCCGGCTTCCGGCCCCGGGCAGATGCCGCCCGCCGGGCCGCCCGCAGACCCCGCCCGGCCCGGGCTGCTCGCGCGGCTGCTGCGGCGGACCGGTCCGGCGGTCCGCGGTGGTGGCTGCGCCGCACCGGCCGGCCCCGGCGGCGGCCCGGTGGCGCTGGTCCGCGGTCTGTCGGTACGGCGCGGCCGCGTCGAGGTGCTGCACGGCATCGAGCTGGCCGTGGCGGCCGGCGAGACCGTCGCGCTGATGGGCCGCAACGGCGCCGGCAAGTCCACCCTGCTCGCCACCCTCGTCGGCACGCTGGCCCCCACCGCCGGCGAGGTCTCCGTCGGCGGCCGGACCCCGCACCGCACCCCGCCGCAGGAGATGGTGCGCCGCGTGGGCCTCGTCCCGCAGGAGCCGCGCGACCTGCTGTACGCGGACACGGTCGCCGCCGAGTGCGCGGCGGCCGACGCCGATGCCGGGGCGGAGCCGGGCAGCTGCCGGACCCTGGTCTCGGCGCTGCTGCCCGAAGTGGCCGACGGCACCCACCCCCGCGACCTCTCCGAGGGGCAGCGCCTGGCCCTGGCCCTGGCGCTGGTGCTCACCGGCCGACCGGGCCTGCTGCTGCTCGACGAGCCGACGCGCGGCCTGGACTACGCGGCCAAGGCCCGGCTGATCCAGGTGCTGCGCGCGCTGGCCGCCGAGGGGCATGCGATCGTCCTGGCCACACACGACGTGGAGCTGGCCGCGGAACTGGCGCACCGGGTCGTCATCCTGGCGGGTGGGGAGGTCGTCGCGGACGGCCCGACCGCCGAGGTCGTGGTGTCCTCGCCGGCCTTCGCCCCGCAGGTGGCCAAGATCCTGGCGCCGGACCCCTGGCTCACCGTGTCCCAGGTCGCCCGCGCGCTGCGGCCGGCGGCCGATTCATGAGCCGTGCGCTGCGGATCGGTCCGCGGGCCGCGGCCGCCCTGGTCCTCGTCACCCTCATCGGCATCGCCGCGTTCGGCTGGCCGCTGCTGGCCGACCGGCAGTCCGGGCTCGCCCACTCCCAGGACGCCCCCTGGCTCTTCGCGGCCCTGCTGCCGCTGCTGGTGGCCGTCGTCGTCGCCACCATCGCCGACCAGGGCATGGACGCCAAGGCGGTGGCGATGCTGGGCGTGCTCGCCGCGGTCGGGGCGGCCCTGCGGCCGCTGGGCGCGGGGACGGCCGGCCTGGAGCCGATGTTCTTCCTGATGGTGCTCAGCGGCCGCGTCCTCGGGCCGGCCTTCGGGTTCGTCCTCGGCTCGGTCACGATGTTCGCCTCCGCCCTGCTGACGGGCGGGGTCGGGCCGTGGATGCCGTTCCAGATGCTGGCCCTGGGCTGGTTCGCGCTGGGCGCCGGGCTGCTGCCCGGCCCGGAGCGGATCCGGGGCCGGGCGGAGCTGCTGATGCTGGCGGCGTACGGGTGCGCGGGCTCTTTCGCGTACGGGACGGTCATGAACCTGCAGGGCTGGGTGCTGCTCCAGGGCATGGGGCAGGGCGTCTCCTTCCATCCCGGGGACCCGGTCGGGGCCAACCTGGCGCGCTTCGCCGCGTACTGCCTGGCGACCTCGCTGGGCTGGGACCTAGGCCGGGCCGTGCTGACGGTGGTGCTGACCCTCGCGCTCGGCGGCACGGTGCTGAAGGCGCTGCGCCGGGCGACGCGGAAAGCGGCGTTCGATGCGCCGGTCTCCTTCGATCCGGGGGCCGAAAGTGGCCCGCGACACAGCCCTAAAAGGGCACAACCGGCCACGGAAGGTGACATTCCGGCGCCTGGGCGGTGAGGCGGCCCACAGGACCTGCGTCACATTCGCGCCCGGATAGTAGGTCCCCGACCCGGCGG
>NZ_JBEYXK010000070.1:0-37480 GCF_040645035.1 Streptomyces sp. NPDC046876
CGAAGGCGACCTCGACTGGGTCGTCGCCGTCGACTCAACCATCGTCCGCGCCCACCAGCACGCCGCCGGGGCCCGTCAAAAGGGGCCCCGGCCGGCGAGCCGACCGACCATGCCCTCGGACGCTCCCGCGGCGGACTGACCACGAAAATCCACCTCGCCGCCGACGGCCGCTGCAGGCCGCTGGCCTTCGTCGTCACACCCGGCCAGGCCGGGGACGCACCGGCCTTCCCTAACGTCATGGCCGCCATCCGAGTGGCCAGGCCCAAAGGCCGACCCAGAACCCGGCCCACGACCGTGCTGACCGACAAGGCTTACTCATCCCGCGCGATCCGCGAACACTTGCGCAAGCGAAAGATCAAGGCCGTGATCCCGCAGCCCGCCGACCGGCTCGCCAACCGCAAACGACTCGGCAGCAAGGGCGGCAGGCCCCCCGCCTTCGACAAGACCGCCTACAAGCAGCGGAACACCGTCGAGCGGTGCATCAACAAGCTCAAGCAGTGGCGCGGCCTGGCCACCCGCTACGACAAGACAGCAACGGTCTACCAGGCGGCCCTGCACCTCGCAGCCATCCACATCTGGGCCGCGAGGTGATCGCTAAGAAACGGCCTAGTGCACCCCTGCAACCACCTGTGCACGCAACCTCCGGTGCAACCCCCAGGCCGCCGGTGTGGCATGCGGGCGGGCTGGACTGGGCAAGCCCTCGGCAGCCATCCGGCGGGGGTCGGCCGTAGCTCTTGGCTGGCCGGTCTCTTGCGCCTGGGCGGCGGACTGGCCGACCGTTTGGGGATCTGTTGTGCAGCTCGGGGGAGGACGGGTTTGGGGAACAACCGAGTGCGGCTCAGTGGTGCGGCGTGGCAGACGGATTTCCGTCGCCGGACCACGGGCCGGGCCCCCAGGACCGCGATGGAGATCGCCACAGTCCGTCGCACGCTGAACCACACGCTGACCGAGCTGAAGCGAGCCATCGATGGGTACGCACTAGCGGTGGCCGCCGACCTGTATTCCCTGGCGTGGCAGCAGGCGGCCGGGGCTCCGCCAAGCGAGACCCGCGAGCAGCGGGCCCAGCTGAAAGCCCTCAAGGAGATCCTGGGCTCGCGCCGGTGGCTGGAGGAAGAGCGCCGCCAGGCCGCCGCAGCTCCCCCGAAGTCCGTTCCGTCACAACCCCGGACTGTGGTCGCTACGCCTCGGCGGCCGGACGCCGCACGGACCAGCGAACCCGTCGTCCGGCCTTCGGGCCGAAAGTCCTCATCATCTGCGGCGTCCCAGCGTTCCTCCGTGCCGCACCGGCCGCCCGTCCCAGTATCTGCGCCTGCCTCGATTGCGGCCTCGGACCCGTCGCCGGTCGCGGCGTCGGTCGTGAAGGCCCTCCCGCCGCGCCGGGAGGAGCCGGCGCTCCTGGAGACCGGGCGGCTGTGGGAGATCGCGACCGAGCTGCGGCCGCTGCTGGAGACCGCCCGGGCCGGCTCCACCATCACCTGGCCCCAGATCCACAGACGCGTGCCGGGACTGCCCCGCCTGCACGCCGACGACCAGTGCGTGCTCCTGTGGCTGGTCGACGAAGACGGCCGGAAGGGAGAGCCGCTCCTGTCCGCGCTCGTCACCGTCGGAGACCGCCAGATGCACCCCCGGTTCCCGGCCGTGGCCGAACAGCTCAGCTGGACGACGCCGGCCGGCACCCGCCCGCACACCGCATGGAGCAACGAAGTGTTCAGAGTTCACCAGCACTGGCGCCACCGACGCTGACCCGACCGGGCCACCGGCCCTGGGCAAGCCCTCCCAGAGTCGGGCTTGCCCAGGATCCCCTTGGGCTTGCCCAAGCACCGGCTCCCACAATGGCCGGGGGAACCCCGCCCGTCGCACATACCCAGGCCGGGTCCCACTCCCTCGTGCGGGTGGAGCTGAGGCCGCCGGCGAACCGGCTCGCCTTCACGGCCGTCGCAGCGGTCATGAAGGGACGAGGACACCGTCCGGGCCGTCATGGCCGCGCTGGAAGAACGCTGGGCCACATCTGGCGTTGGCCCGGTGCGCCGGGATCCCGGCGAGCCCGGCGTCCGGGCCCGGATCTACGCCGACATCCTGCGCCCGGGACGGGACGGCCCATAAGGGAGTCTGGGCAAGCCCTGTCCGAAGGGCTTGCTCAGGGTCGCCTACGGCTTGCCCAGACTCGCGGGCTCCTCGGCCTCCACCTCCCACAGGGGATGCGCTCGTCCGGTGCCGTAGCAGTGGGCCTTCTGTCATGAGCGGTATCCGCCGTGGTCAGGCGACCTGCAGCTTCGGCCGCCCCTTCGGGGCCGGCGGCGCCTGGTGGTACGTCGGCAGCTTCATGTTGGGCAGCTCTCCCGCCTGGATACGGACAAGCGCTGCGCGGAACGCCGCCTCCATGGCCTCCGGGGTCTCGTACTTGGCCGCCAGCGGATGGAGCCAGTACGAGTTTCCGTTGCGCTCCTCACTGCACGGCCGGAGCACGATGTTCAAGTCACACAACGGCGCCATGAGCCCGCTCACAGCCTGCGGGTTGACCCCGTATCGGCGGCCATGTCCTTCTGGCGGACGGGCAGCACTCCCCCGAAGTCGCTCCGGGCGACCAGGTACTGGAGGAGGAACTTCACGGCGGACCCCGACAGCGGCAGGGACCAGATGCGCTCCGCGACGATCGGAGACATGACGTTAGCCAAAGGACAGCCTTCCTCGTGAACGTGGGCGGGCGCCCGCGCTGGGGCCTGGCAGCACTATCACCCGGTACGCCTCCTTGCGCGATACGTCTCTTCCACCTCGAAGCCGAAACCGAGGTCCAGCTCCTCCTGATGGGCGCCTTCCGGCCCCACCGCGTGGGGGAACGCCGAGGTGTCGTGGTTGTGCCGGTCGGCGATCTCGGCGAGCACCTCGTGCTGGGCCGTGCTGTTGCCGTGGAACCACAGGCGCACGTTGATCTGGATCCGGCCGTTGCCGGCCTTCTCCACCCAGTTGTAACCGCACAGCGCCTGCACAGCCCGGTTGACCGTGGAGCGGGTGATCATCTTGCCGCCCCCCTGTGCGGCGATCTCGTTCAGCCCGTCGGTGATCGGCTCTCGCGCGGCGTCCGTGACGCCCCCAAGGCCCCCCGCCGCATACCGGCGTGACCCAGACCGCCGCCCCGCGCGGGCCGAAGGAGGCCCCTGACGCATTCGCGTCCGCTGCGTCCGGGTTGTGCCAGAAGTGCCCGCAACTCCCCTTGCAGTGCGTCTGCCTGCGGCGGCTGTCGGCCACGGCGAACACCGAGACGAGCACGCGGAACGCCGTGACGTGTTCGTCGGCGGGGAGCCCCGCGAACCCGTAGCGGGGCGGGTCCATGCAGATCATCACCGAGGGGTTCGCCCGGGGTTTCGCCCCCGATCGCGCCACTCCCGCCCGGCCGTCCGCAGCGGTGACGTGCGCCTGCATCGCATAGCCGGCGACGTGCTGCAGCACCTCCCTCCGGCGTGCCGGGGAGAGCCCGGAGAACCAGGCCGTCCCCTCGTCCAGCGTGCGCAGCTCCTGGGCGATCCCGTTGACGATCCGCTCGGTATCGCGCCGCAACGCATCGTCCTCGCCGCTCAGTCGGGTCATCCGCTGATCATCCCACCCTCCTGCGGGTCGGCAGGCGCCCGCTGCCTCCGCCCCGGCCGCGGAACGGTTGTCGGCCGGTGGCGATAATGGGCCCGTGATCGACAGGTGCGTGCGGGTGGTGCTGGCCGAGGACTCCGTCGTGCTGCGGGACGGCATGGTGGAGCTGCTGGGTGCCCGCGGATGCGAAGTGGCGGCGGCGGTGGGGACGGCGGCCGAGCTGCTCGACGCGGTGGCGGAGCACCGGCCCGACGTGGCCGTGGTGGACATCCGGATGCCGCCCACCCACACGGACGAGGGCATCCGCGCGGCCATCGAGATCCGGGCGAGGACGCCCGGGACCGGCATCCTGGTCTTCTCCCAGCACGTCGAGACCGCTTGGGCGTCCCGGCTGCTGGCGGACGGAGCGGCCGGCATCGGGTATCTGCTGAAGGAACGGGTCGCCCGCACCTCGGAGTTCGTGGACGCCCTGCACCGCGTCGCCGGGGGAGGCACGGCGCTCGACCCGGAGGTGGTCACCCAGCTGATGCGCGGGGGACGGCGCAGCCGGGTGGACTCCTTGACGCCGCGCGAGCGCGAGGTGCTGCAGCTGATGGCCCAAGGCCATTCCAACCGCTCCATCGCCGGGCTGCTGGTGGTCTCGGAACGGGCGGTGGAGAAGCATGTGGCCGCCGTCTTCACCAAGTTCGACCTGCGGGCGACCGGAGCCGACAACCGCCGGGTGAAGGCCGTCCTCACCTACTTGGCCGAGAGCTGAGGCCGGTCGCCCGTCACAGACGCACGGGCAGCTCGGCGGTGACCACCGTGGGGCCGCCGGGCGGGCTGTCGATCCGCAGTACGCCGTCCACCGCGGCGAGCCGCTCCGCCAGACCGTTCAGGCCGCTGCCGGCGCCCGGCGCCGCGCCGCCGCGGCCGTCGTCGCTCACGCTGAGGCGGATGCGGCCGCCGGCCGTCTGTGCCGTCAGCTCGGCCGAGCCGGCACCGCTGTGCTTGGCCACGTTGGTGAGCAGCTCGGCGGCGCAGAAGTACAGGGCCTGCTCGACGGCTTGGTCGGGCCGCACGTCCAGGTCCAGGCGGATGCCGACGGGCACCGGCGAGGTGGCGGTGAGTCCCGGCAAGGCCTGTTCGAGACCCCCGTCCAGCGCCACCGGGTGGATGCCCCGGGTGAGCCGCCGCAGCTCGGCGATGGTGTCGTCGGTCTGGCCGCGGGCCCGGTCCACCAGGGCGCGCAGCCGCCCGAGGTCCGGTCCGGCGGCGGGAGCGAGCGCGTCGCCGGCCAGCGAGAGGGTGATGGCCAGGGCGACCAGCCGGGCCTGGGTCCCGTCGTGCAGGTCACGCTCCAGGCGGCGGAGCCGGTCGGCGTTCTCCGCGAGCAGGGTGGCGCGGGCGGCCTCCAATTCCCGCACCCTCCGCTGGGCCCGGGCCGGGCCGAGCAGCAGCCGCGCGAGCCGCCGCTCCGCCCCGCTCAGCGCCCGGACCGCGCCCGGCACGGCGGACAGGAGCAGCAGGCCGAGCACGACGCAGGCGGCATCCGGCCAGCCGGCCGGCCGCGGGCCCGGTTGCAGCAGGCGCACCCAGAGCGGGAAGCCGATCAGCCAGCCGCAGGCGAGGGGGAGCCCCACGGCGGCGGCGAACCCGAGCAGACCGAGGGGCAGCCGCAGCACCAGGTAGAGCAGCGTCCGCCAGGCGACCGGGTCGGTCAGCACCGTGCGGCCCCGGGCCACCACCCCGGCCGGGCGGGCCAACTCGCCCGGCCCCTCCACGTACGCGCCGAGCATCCGCGCCACCAGGCGCCGGTGCAGCGCGCCGAGGCCGCGCGCCCCCAGCAGCGCGGCGACCACGAACGGCAGGCCGAGCACGGTGAGCGACAGCAGAGCCCCCGCGTACAGCACGGCGAGTGCATAGACGCCGCCGACCAGCCCGAGCGGCATTCCGACAACCGCGAAGGCCCAGTCGCCGGCCCGGACGGAGGGACGGCGCCGCCGCCGGGCCTGCGCCGCCCCCTCCTGCTCAGTCACGGCCACCGCTCACCAGCTCCGCCGCCGGGCCGCGTACCGCCCGCACGCCCGTGGCCAGGATGCCCGGGACGGTCAGCGCCGCAGCACCCAGAACGATCCACCGGCAGGCGGCCACCGGTACGGCCGGCACCGCAGAGCCGGTCACCGCCGCGCTGAACGCCGCGGACGAGGCGCCCGCGACGGCGGCGCCGAGCAGCACGCCCACCGCCGCGGTCAGCACGGCCTCCGCGGTCAGCATCCGCATCAGCTGCGCGCGGGTCGCGCCGACCAGCCGCAGCAGGGCGAACTCGCGGCGCCGGTCGGCCGTCACGGCGACGAGCGTGTTGACGGTGGAGACGGCGGCGAAGCAGACCAGCAGGGCCAACTCCGCCTGGCGCAGCCAGACATCCGTGTCGGAGGTGACGCCCGTGGCGGCGCCCGGGGCTTCGGCCCCGGCGGTGTGGGTCATGATCACCATGGTGCCCGACAGGCCCACGAGCAGTGCCACCGGCACCACGGCGGAGGACAGCCGGCGCGCGTACCCGCGAAGGTTGGCATCGGCCAGCCAACCCGCACCGGGCGCCAGCGCCCGTACCGGCGCGCCCAGCACGGCGGCCAGGACGCGCGCCGCGAGCGGGCCCGCCAGGGCGATCGCGACCAGAAGCACCAGCGAGCCGAGCAACGCCGCCTGCCCCGCCTTGTCCAGCTGCTCCGCCGGCCGCGTCGCGGCCAGCCGCAGCAGCAGCCCCCCGCCCACCAGCGCGCCGATGCCGGCGAGCAGGCGCGCTGCACCCGTCCGCCCCTGCTCGGTCGAGCTCGCGGTGAGGGCGGCCGCGGGCGGAATGCGGGAGATCCGCCGCGCCGCGAGGGCCGAGGCGGCCAAGCCGACGGCGAGCGCCGCAGCCAGCGCGACCACCATCGGCACCGGCGTCCCCGGCACCTGCACGCCCGGCGCCGCCATACCGCGGCGCTGCAGCTCGGCCAGGAGCCGCCGGGCCGCCGCCGCGCCGACGAGGCAGCCCGGCACGGCCACCAGCACCGCGGTCGCGACGACCTGGCCGCGCACCAGCCGCCGCGCCTGGACGGGAGTCGCCGCGACGGTACGCAGCAAAGCCAGCTCGCGGTGCTGCTGACGCAGGGCGAACCCCAGCGCATTGACCACGACGAAGAACGCCACCAGCACGGCGATCTCACCGAAGGCGACGGCAATCACCTTCAGGCCGGGCCCGTCCACCGCCGCCCGGCCCGCCGCGGGGGCCGCGAGGTCGGCGGCGAACAGCGAACCGAACAGCGTCACCGTGGCGACGGCCAGGAACAGTGCCACCGCCAGGCCGACGAAGGCCGCCGGACGCCGGCGCATCTGCCCGAGGGCGATCGCAACCACCGCCCTCACCCGCCCAGCCGGCTCAGGCGTTCGCCGACCTGGCCGGCGGTGGGCCGGTCGAGCTCGTCGACCACCAAGCCGTCGGCGAGCAGCAGCACCCGGTCCGCGTACCCGGCGGCCACCGGGTCGTGGGTCACCATCACGCAGGTCCGGCCGTCCCGGTCCACCCCGTCGCGCAGCAGGGCCAGGATCTCGTGGCCGGTGGCCCGGTCCAGCGCACCGGTCGGCTCGTCGGCGAACAGCACCTCCGGCCGGGACACCAGGGCCCGGGCGATCGCCACCCGCTGCTGCTGCCCGCCGGACAGCTGCCCGGGCCGGTGCCGCTCGCGCCCGGCCAGTCCCACCCGGGCGAGCGCATCCGCCACCCGGTCCCGGCCGGGACGCTTCCCGGCCAGCCGGCCGGGGAGCTCGACGTTCTGCGCGACGGTCATGGCCGGCATCAGGTTGAACGCCTGGAAGACGAACCCCACCCGGCTGCGCCGCAGCTGCGCCAGCCGCCGTTCGGGCAGCCCCGTCACCTCGGTGGCTCCCCACCACACCCTGCCGCGCGTGGGCCGGTCCATACCGGCAAGGCAGTGCAGCAACGTCGTCTTGCCCGATCCCGACGGACCCATCACCGCCGTGAACGTCCCGGGCGCCAAGGCCACCGACACTCCGCGCAACGCCCGGACGGTGCCGGCGCCCCGCCCATACTCCCGATACAGCCCGTCCGCCCGTGCGGCGCTCCCCGGACCGACTTCGTTCACCATTTCGACCATGCGCCCATCCTCGAAGGCCCGGCCGCGGCAATCGATCGTGTCCCCACCCGAATCGACGGTGTGGAAAACCGAACGCCGGGCACGGCAGTAGCCCGTTGAGCGTTGACGTCCGGTCAGAAATGGTCCCCGCGCGCGTCACAGAGGTGTGCAAAGCCGAACAAATGAAGTCCGACTTCACTGCAGAGTGGACGCAGGCGAAAGCGGAGGCGGCCATGCGCCTGGCCTCCGCCGGACCGACGCCCACACCAACTCCCGCCGCCTCCTCGGCCCCCGCCCCCGGGCAGGCAGACCTCGGCCCCGGTCCGTGACCCCGTGCACTCCAAGGCCTCCGGCATCCGCATGGCGAACGCCGAGGCCCGCGGCCGGTCCACGCTCGACGACGCCGAGGCCGTGGGCCGGGGGCACGCCGGATGGGCCGCGGGCACGGCGAGCAACGACTGCGTGGGCGCCTGGCAGCGCAGGCTCCGGGAGCTGGCCGACCTGGTCGTCGCCGCGGCCGACGCCCTGACCGCCGGTACCGCTGCCATCAGCGCGGAGGACCAGGCGATAGCAGGCCGGCTGCGTGCCGCCGGCGGCGCACTGGAGGACGCCTGATGGTCTCCGTACCCGAGCTGAAGCAGGCGGACCCGCAGAAGTGGCGCGCCGCGGCAGACGACGCGGTGGCCGTGGCGAAGCAGTGCGACGGCCTCGCCTCGTACGCGCGCCAGGACGTCGCCCGGACGATCAGCCGATGTTGGGTGGGCGAGGCCGGCCGCACCGCAACCGAACGGTTCGTGAAGCACGCAGACGATTACGAGACGTCCGCACTGGCTCTGCGCGCGATGGCCAAGGCCTACGACGACCTGGCCGACGTGATCACGGCGGCACAGCGGGACCTGAACAGAGCCCTGGACTACGCCCGCTCCCGCGGCCTGAAGGTCGACGACAGCGGCCGGGTGCAGCTGTCGCACCCCGTGGTGCCGCAGGGCAGCACCGAGCACCTCGACCCCGTCAACCACGCACAGGGAATCATCGCCGACGCCCTGAGCAAGGCCTCCCGGGCCGACGTGGAACGGCACGCGCCCTGCGCACGATCGAGGGCCTCACCGCCGTCTCCGACCCAAAACTGGCCCAGGAAGCCCTGACGCCCGGATCCCCGCTCGCCATCGCCCTGGCCCTGTCGGGCGGCACCGACGGCCTGCACCCGATCAACGTCTCCCCGGCCCAGTTCGCCGCCCTCGACCGGGCCGCGGCCGAGACGGGCGTCAGCCGGAAGCTGCTGCTCGCGATCCTGTGGCAGGAACAGCAGTGTTACCAGAACTTCAGCCCGGGCCTGACCGGTCCTCTGTCCGAGGTCGGACGGATCTTCAACTGGACGTTGCAGCAGTCACTCAAGCCGGACAAGTCCCTGGGCATCACCCACATGAAGTCGGACACGGCGCGGGCTGTGATGGAGAACCACCGCGGGGCGTTCACGCTGCCGGACGGGACGTTCCTCGGGGGCCTGAGCGACGCGGAGCTCACCAAGTACATCGAGGAGAACCCCGACGAGAACATCCGCATGAGCGCCTCCCACCTCAGCGACCTGAAGCAGAACCCCTACGGGGCGGACACCGACAAGCAGCTCTTCACCCTCTACGCCGCGGACACCCCGGGGGTACGGGAGTTGAACGAGCAGTACGGCGACGAGTCGGGCAGCCGGGCCCACGACATCAAGACCCGGGGCGAGAACTGGGACAGGCTGGAACCGCACCTGAACGACGCCATGGCCTGGCACGCGCTCACGGACGAGCAGCAGGAAGGCGGCGGGCCGCACACCGGAACCGGAACCGGCCCCGCGGAACCCGGCACTCCCTCCCCCAGCCCGGGGCCTGCGCCCAGGCCCGCGAGGAGCAACTGACGCATGCACACACGGAAGTCCGTCCCGCTGCTCGTGGGGCTGCTCCTGCTGGCGAGCGGCTGCGGCCTCACCGGCGCGGCCGGGGGCCGCGTCCGCTGACACCGATGCCGAGCCAGGTGCCGACCCGCCCGGAATACGCGAGCGCCGACGACGTGATCGCCGCCATGGCCAAGGGCGGGGTCGACTGCAAGGTGACCCTTCGGAACGAGAACCCGTTCGGGTCGGACGCCACCTGCGAGGTCCAGCACCGCGGAACGACCGTCGCGAACGAGATCTCGGTGCTGAGCACGACCCGGTTCAGCCGGGACGAGGTCGGCGACTCCATCGCATCACGGCGCAGCGGTCCGTACGGCCAGACCATCGTCGCCGCCGGCAACTGGTTCGTCTGGGTACGGCCCGGGGTCTATGCCTACGACATGGCAGCGGCCCTGCCCGGCTCCGTGGTCCTGGAACCGCTCACGGCGAAGTAGGGCCCGGCCCCCGCGGCGGCCTCGGGGAATCCGGTCACGCGTCGTTCCCCGCGGGCCAGGTGGGCGTGGAGGACGCCCTGGGCCTCCCGGGCGGTGAGGTGCCCGATCAGGACGTGCGTGGTGAGGCCGTCGGCGAGGGGGAGCAGGGTGCGGGCCTCGTGCCGCGGGTCGAGCGGCCCGGTGCGGGCGCCGCCCTCTGCGGCCTCGGCCAGGAGCCGGGCGAACACCTCCTGCAGCGCCGCGTAGTTCGCCCGGAGGGTCTCGGCCAGCGGTGCGCTGACCGCCGCCTGGGCGACGAAGGCGAGCCAGACCCGGGCCTCGGCGCGGTGCTCCTCGCGTAGCAGGGCGACCTCCGCGGCCGCGTGGCCCAGGGCCGACGCGGCCGACTGGGCGGGGCTCCGTACGAGCCGGGCCCGCACGCGCGCGCCGATCCGTCCTCGTCCAGGACGTAGTGCTCTCGCTGGTCGGCGGGCAGTGCCCGCAGGGTGGCCACGGCGGCTCCAGGTAGCGGGTGGTCCACAGCACTGCGGCGTTGAGCACCAGGCCGAGCCCGTCGAGCCGGTCCTCCTGTCCCGTCCGGTACGCCTGCTCTGCCCGCGCTTGCCGTGGCAGATGTCGCGGGCGAGCCTGTGCCGGGATTCCAGGACGGTGTGATCACGGCCTTGCCAGAGGCAGCAGTCGTCGGCCTGCCCCGCGGCGCAGTCGAGGAGCTCGCCCGCTTTGTCGACCAGACTGCATCGCTTAGCTGACCGAAGGCGCGGGTGAAGGAACTCGCGAAGGGCTAACGATCCGCACCAGAGATTCGGTGGCAGTAGGCGACTTTGTTGAGGATCTCGTCGGCGGTCCGGCGACTTCCACCAGGGAGACCCTTACAAGTTCAGCGATCAGTGCACGCACGACTGGCTGCCGCAGGCCTGCCTGAGCCGCGAGTCGTTCCATCCCGAGTCGGCCGGCACCGCCGGATATGCGTCGGTGATGAGCAAGCGGCTACAAGAGATCGGCTATACGGGCTCATGAGCCGCGGTGCAGTCTGGTCTCTGTGACCTCTTCTCAGACACCACGGCCCCGGCGCCCCTTGCCATTCGGCCGTATGGCCGCACCGACGGGGGCGCCGTTCTCCTGCTCCTCGCGGTCGCGGCACTTGCCGCAATCGGCAGCCTGCTCTGGTGGCTGGAGAAAACCCTCCCCGACGCCCAGCGAAGCCGCATGGAGCAGCAACTGGAACACGACAAGGAAACGACGGCCCAGGCGCTGCTGCAAGCAGCTCAGGACGGCACCCTCACGGACGAGGAGATCCGGGCAGCAGACAGAGGCAGCCGCTGGACGATACGGCGCAACAGCCACGAGGTCCGCGCATCTGCACAGCTCGCAGGCCCCAACCTCGAACTACAGTGCTGGCCCTTCTCGTTCACCCTACCCCCGGAGGCCAAGCCAGCCGTCCAGGCCATCCGCGACGAAGCCGCGTGCACCACTCCGGCACCCCCGTCCCCGGGACTGACCTGACCGATGACGACCGAACGTCCTCTGACGACCAAAGGTCCGCCCATCGCCTCCACCCAGAATGAATGAGGGCGGCGCGTACCAGCGCGGGGCAGGCGGGGGTGGCGCTGTGGCCCACTCCAGGACCTCGATCACCGGCAGGCCGTCCACGATGGCCCAGTCGGCGCCGGCGACCTGCCGCGCGCACGTGCAGGGCAGGGACAGCTGGACGAGGGGCTCGGCTCCGCGGCTCGCCGTCGGTGCCCCGGGCCTCCACCCGGGCCGCGGGCACCTCGGGACCTGCGTCCTGGCTTGCCGGCTGCCGTCGCCTGCACAGGCGATACGAGCGCAAGGCTGAGCACTTCCTCGCCTTCGCGGGCATATCCGCAGCCCTCATTCACCACCGCCGCCTCGCCCGTGGGGACGCCCGGAACGAGTCAGCGTGAGACTGCTCGAACACTGCTCGCCCAGACCCGGAGGGGCACCATCTCCGGCTCGGCTGCGGTCTGCTCCGAGGAGTTCTGCACGCCTTCCAGGCCCGACCAGGCCGTAATGCCCGGCTCACGGTCGACTAGGAACCCCTCGATGACCGGCCCGAGGTCGTCAGAAAGTACGTAGGCGCCACCGAACGGCAACGCATCCGCCGGAACCGATCCCGTCGAGCACCGGAGCTGCCGGCCTGCTCGTCATGCCACACGTAGAACGTCGCCACCCCGTGAAGGCCCAGCCCGCGGATACGGACCTGGATGGCTGAGGCAGTCCGCTCAAAGGCGGCCACCACCGCAGAGACGGACAACGACCTCCTGTCCTCGTCCTCGCCGGCTCCAGTACAAGGGGCTCGTCCGCCACCTCAGCGATCCATGTCAACAGCACCACAGCAGTATCAGCGCCCGGTGCCCGTCCAGCGTCTGCTCGCGCGCCACCCCGCCCGCACCGCGGACAGACCCGGCATCGGCTCCACCGGTGCGGCGCCCAGCTCACCCCGTGGTCGCTGGCGTGGCCTGCTGCGCGGGGGTGGTGTCGATGATCAACTGGCCGTCCCTGGCGTCGGCGGTGATGGTCGAACCGTCGGGGATGTCACCGGCGAGCAGGGCGCGTCCGATGCGGGTCTCGACGTCGCGTTGGATGAACCGCCGCAGGGGCCGGGCTCCGTACACGGGGTCGAATCCCTCGGCCGCGATGTGACGGCGGGCGGCTTCGGTCAGGCGCAGCTCGAGGCGGCGGTCTGCGAGCCGGTGGCGCAGGTCTTCGGTCAGCAGGTCCACGACCCGTTCGATCTCCGGGAGCGTCAGCGGCTTGAAGAGGACCACGTCATCGACTCGGTTGAGGAATTCGGGCCGGAAGTGGGCGCGCAGTTCGGCCATGACGGCGGCCCGCGCTTCCTCCTTGATCTCGCCGTCCGGTGTGACCCCTTCGAGCAGGTACTGCGATCCGATGTTGCTGGTCATCACCACCACGGTGTTGCGGAAGTCGACGGTGTGGCCCTGCGCGTCGGTCAGGCGCCCGTCGTCCAGTAGCTGGAGCAGGGTGTTGAAGACGTCGGCGTGGGCCTTCTCCACCTCGTCGAGCAGCACCACGGAGTACGGCTTGCGGCGCACGGCCTCGGTGAGCTGGCCGCCTTCTTCGTAACCGACATATCCGGGCGGGGCTCCCATCAGGCGGCTCACCGTGTGCCGTTCCTGGTACTCGCTCATGTCGAGGCGGATCATGTTGTCCTCGGTGTCGAACAGCGCGGCCGCCAGCGTGCGGGCCAGTTCGGTCTTGCCGACTCCGGTGGGGCCGAGGAACAGGAACGACCCGATGGGCCTGCGGGGGTCCTTGACCCCGGAGCGGGCGCGGATGACGGCGTCCGCCACGAGCTGGACGGCCTCGTCCTGGCCTATGACCCTCTCGTGGAGGATCTCGTCCAGACGCAGCAGTTTCTGCCGTTCGCCCTCCAGCAGGCGGCTGACGGGGATGCCGGTCCAGCGGGCGACGATGGAGGCGATCTCGTCCTCCGTGACCACCTCGCGCAGCAGCCGTCGGCCACCTTGCTTGGCGGCGAGCTGTTCCTCCTCCGCCTGGAGCCGCCGTTCGAGATCGGGCAGCCGGCCGTGGCGCAGTTCGGCGGCGCGGTTGAGGTCGTAGGACCGCTCCGCCTCTTCGGCCTCGTACCGTACGTGTTCGAGCTCCTCGCGCAGCGTCTGGACCTTGCGCAGGGCCTGGCGCTCGGCCTCCCATTGGGCGCGCAGGGCGTCGGCCTCGGCGCGGGCGTCGGCGAGTTCCTTGCGCAGCTCGGAGAGGCGGGCCCGGCTGGCGGGGTCGTCCTCCTTGGCGAGGGCGGCGTCCTCGATCTCCAGGCGGCGCACCCGACGGGTGAGCTCGTCGAGCTCCGCCGGCATGGAGTCGATCTCGGTGCGGAGCATGGCGCACGCCTCGTCGACGAGGTCGATGGCCTTGTCGGGCAGGAAGCGGTCGGAGATGTAGCGGTGGGACAGGGTGACCGCGGCGACCAACGCGCTGTCTTGGATCTTTACGCCGTGGAAGACCTCCAGGCGCTCGCGCAGGCCGCGCAGGATGGAGACGGCGTCCTCCTCGCTCGGTTCGTCGATCATCACCGGCTGGAAGCGGCGCTCCAGCGCGGCGTCCTTCTCCACGTGCTTGCGGTACTCGTCCAGGGTGGTGGCGCCGATCATGTGCAGCTCACCGCGTGCGAGGAGCGGCTTGAGCATGTTCCCGGCGTCCATGGCGCCCTCGGCCGCCCCGGCGCCGACGACGGTGTGCAACTCGTCGACGAACAGCAGGATGCGGCCCTCGCCCGCGGTGACCTCGTGGAGGACGGCCTTGAGCCGCTCCTCGAACTCGCCGCGGTACTTCGCGCCCGCGACCAGCGAGCCCATGTCGAGGGCGAAGACGGTCTTGTCCCGCAGGCCCTCCGGCACGTCGCCGTGCGCGATGCGCTGCGCGAGCCCTTCGGCGATGGCCGTCTTGCCGACGCCCGGGTCGCCGATCAGCACCGGATTGTTCTTGGTCTTGCGGGACAGGATCTGCACGACTCTGCGGATCTCGGTGTCCCGCCCGATGACCGGGTCGAGCTTGCCGGTACGGGCCTCGGCCACCAGGTCGCGTCCGTACTTCTCCAGTGCCTCGTACGTGACCTCGGGCATCGCGGAGGTCACCCGCTGGTTGCCGCGCACCGAGGTGAGCGCGTCCAGGAACGTCTCGCGGCTGATGCCCTGTTCATGCAGGATGCGCCCGGCCTGGCTGCCGGAGCCCTCCTCCAGCAGCGCCAGCAGCAGGTGCTCGACGGAGACGTATTCGTCCTTGAGCCGCTTCGCCTCCTGCTCGGCGGCGTCCAGCAGCCGGGCCAGTCGCTGGGTGACGTACACCTGGCCGGGACCGGCCCCGGGGCCCGACACGCTGGGCCGGCGGCCGAGCTCGGCCTCCACGGCGGCGCGCGCCCGGTCCGGGTCGGCGCCGGCGGCGGTGAGGAGGCGGGGGATCAGGCCCTCGCCCTGGTCGAGCAGGGCGAGCAGGAGGTGTTCACCGTCGACCTCCACGTGGCCGAAGCGCAGCGCCTTGGTCTGGGCGTCCTGCAGCGCCTCCTGGGACCTCTGCGTGAGCCGGTTCATGTCCACGGGGGTTCACCTCCTCGGCATGCGGGGGTGCCGCCCGGCCAAGGCGGCTTCGAGTTCCTCGATACGGTCCAGCAGGTCGAGTACGACCCCGAGGGCGGCGTAGTTCAGGCCCAGGCCCGTACGCAGCCGGTGGATGCGGGCCACCCTCATCAACTGCGCCGTGCCGAACCACAACCGGCCGTCAAGGTCGGTGTCGGGATCGAGGAGACCGAGCGTGACGTAGCGGCGTACCAGCTCCGGGTGAAGGCCGGTGGCAGCGGCGAATTCCTCGATCGTGACGCCGGCACGGTAGGTGGCGGCCACGCGGGCGAGTGGGTAGGGGCTCCTGTTCTGCGCCACGTGTGCTCATCCCCTTCCGCTGCGGTTTCGGGGGTCGAATCCGGACTCCTTGGCGAGACGCTGGAACAGGTCCCGTTCCGTCGGCGTCGGCTCGGCCGGAACGACGATCTTCACCTCGGCGTAGAGGTCGCCTGGCTGGCCGCGCCGGTTCGGCATGCCGCGTCCGCGCAGCCGAAGTTTGCGCCCGCTGGAGGAGCCCGGCGGCAGGTCCACCCTGGCGGTGCCGCCGGGGGTGTCCACGGGGACGGACGCGCCGAGCGCGGCCTCCCACGGTGTGACGGGGAGGTCGACGGTGATGTCGCGCCCCTCCACGCGATAGCGGGGGTGCGGCGCCAGCCGCACGACCAGGAACAGGTCACCGGGCGGACCGCCACCGCTGCCCGTGCCGCCCTGGCCCGCGAGGCGGATGCGCTGCCCGTCCGTGACGCCGGGCGGGATGTTCACCTCGTAACTGCGCGGGCCGGCCGAGGTGTCGAGCGTGATGCGCCGACGGCCTCCGGCGTAGGCGTCCTCCACGCTGAGGCTGATCTCGGCCTCCTGGTCGGCGCCCGGCATGCGGCCGTAACCGCCCCGGCCCGCACCGCCGCCGCCGAAGAGGCCGCCGAAGAGGTCCTCGAAGCCCACACCGCCGGCACCGCCAGCACCACCGAAGCCACCGAAGCCACCGAAGCCACCGAAATCGCCTCCGCCGAAGCCCGGACCGCCGCCGGTGTCCACGTACACCCGTCGGCCGCCACCCGGCCCGAAGGGGCCGCCGGCTCCGGCCGTCGACTCCTCGCGGGCCTGTCGCCAGGCCGGTCCGAACCGGTCGTAGCGGGCGCGGCTGTCCGGGTCGGAGAGCGCCTCGTACGCCTCACTGATCTCCTTGAACCGCTCCTCGGCTCCGGGATCCTTGTTGAGGTCGGGGTGCCAGCGCCGGGCGAGGTTGCGATAGGCGCGCTGGATCTCCTCGGCGCTCGCGCCCCGGGCCACACCGAGTACCTCGTAGTAGTCACGGTTCGAGTTCGCCATCGACTACTCCACCGATCCCTGTCGTCGTCCTTCCACCTCGCCGCTCACTCCTGCGGTTTGGCCGCCACCGACACCACCGCCGGGCGGAGCAGGCCCCGGTCGCTGTCGTATCCGGCCCGCAGCACCTGAACGACGTTGCCCGGCGCGGCACCCGGCTCCTCGCGGACCTGCGCGGCCTCGTGGACGGCGGGGTCGAAGGGCTCCCCGATGTCGGCGATCCGCCGGTAGCCGAGCTGTGCCAGGAGCGCGTGCGCCTGCTGGCACACCGCCTCCACCCCCGGGATGACCGCCTTCGGATCGGCGGCGGCGTGCTGCAGGGCGAGCTCCAAGTGGTCCACGACCGGCAGCCACGCTGCGGTCACCCGGTCCTGCTCGGCACGGCGTACTTCGTCCATCTGCCGCTCGTAGCGTTTGCGGAGGTTCTCCGTCTCCGCCACCGCCCGCTGCCAGCGGTCTCGCAGGTCTTCCACGTCCAGCTCGGGGAGCACGGGCGCTTCGCGGCCGGCGGCCGGGCGGTCGGTGGAGGACGGGCGGTCGCTGTCGGACGGCTCGCTGCCCTCCGGAACCTCGGCGGGGGTGTGTGGGGTCGCTGCGGCCGCCGCTGCGTCCTCGGCACGGGACGCTGCCTGTGTGGTGCCGCTGCCGACCGCTTCCTCCCCCGCCCGGTCTTCCGCAGGGCGCGTGCGCTCTGGCCTTTCGTGGCTCATGGTCACCTCACCCGTCCCCTCGTCTCCGACCGCGTCGTCTGTTTCCGGATGCGCCGTGTGTCAGTCGGGCCGGAACTCCGCGTCGATCACGTCGTCCCCGCCGCCTGCGCCCGCCGGTCCGCCACCGGGTCCGCCCTGGGGCCCCGGCCCGGCAGCACCACCACCAGCGGCACCGGCACCACCGGGACCACCCGCGCCGGCGGCCGCCAGCCCGTGCAGGACCTGCTGGAGATCTCCGGTCAGGGACCGCACCCGGTCCAGCGGAGCCTCTCCCTTGACGGCCTGCCGCGCATCGGCGACCAGCGTCTCGGCCCGCGCCTTGTCGTGTACGGCGACGGCGTCGCCCAGCTCGCCGAGCCGCCGCTCCACCTGGTACGCGACGCTGTCGAGCTCGTTGCGGGCCTCGACCTGCTCGCGGATACGGGTGTCCTCGGCCCGGTTGCGCTCGGCGTCCTGGACCATCCGCTGCACCTCGGACTCGTCCAGGGTGCCGCTGCCGGAGACGGTGATGCTCTGCTCGGCACCGGTGTCCTTGTCCTTGGCGGAGACGTTCAGGATTCCGTTGGCGTCGATGTCGAACGTCACCTCGATCTGCGGCACGCCCCGGGGCGCGGGACGGATGTTGTCCAGCCGTACCCGGCCCAGGACGCGGTTGTCCGCGGCCCGCTCGCGTTCGCCCTGCAGGACGACGACGTCGACGGCGGGCTGGTTGTCATCGGCGGTGGTGAACACCTCGCTGCGCCGGGTCGGAATGGTCGTGTTGCGCTCGATCAGCTTGGTCATCAGCCCGCCGAGCGTCTCCACACCCAGCGACAGCGGCGTCACGTCCAGCAGCAGAACGTCCTTGACCTCACCCTGGAGCACCGCTGCCTGGACGGCCGCACCGAGGGCGACGACCTCGTCCGGGTTGACGGACATGTTCGGGTCCTTGCCGCCGGTCAGCCGGCGCACCAGCGTCTGCACCGCCGGGATCCGGGTCGAGCCGCCCACCAGGATGACCTCGTCCAGGTCGTCGGCGGTGACCTTGCCGTCTGCCATCGCCTGCTTCACGGGGCCCATGCACCGCTCGACCAGGTCTGCGGTGATCTGCTCGAAGGTCGCCCGCGTCACGGTCGTGGTCAGGTGCTTGGGGCCGGAGGCGTCCGCGGTGACGAAGGGCAGGCTGATCTGGGTCTGGGCCGCGCTGGACAGTTCCACCTTCGCCTTCTCCGCCGCCTCGTAGAGGCGCTGCAGGGCCTGCGGGTCGCGTCTCAGGTCGATTCCGTTCAGGCGCTGGAAGTCCTCGGCCAGGTGGTCCACCAGGCGGCGGTCGAAGTCGTCACCACCCAGGTGGGTGTCGCCGGCGGTGGAGCGGACCTCCACCACGCCGTCGCCGACGTCCAGGATGCTGACGTCGAAGGTCCCGCCGCCGAGGTCGAAGACGAGAACGGTCTCGTGCTTCTTCTTGTCCAGCCCGTAGGCGAGTGCGGCCGCGGTCGGCTCGTTGACGATCCGCAGCACTTCCAGTCCGGCGATGCGGCCGGCGTCCTTGGTGGCCTGCCGTTGGGCGTCGTTGAAGTACGCCGGAACCGTGATCACCGCCTGGGTGATCTTCTCCCCGAGCTGCTTGGCGGCATCATCGACGAGCTTGCGGAGCACGGCGGCGGAGATCTCCTCGGGGGCGTACGACTTCCCCCGTACCGAGAAGCGCGCCGCGTCGTCCGGGCCCGCGACCACTTCGTAGGAGACCTGCTCGGCCTCCGTGGTGATCTCGTTGAAGCGCCGACCGACGAACCGCTTCGCCGAATAGACAGTGCCACCGGGATTCAGTACGGCCTGGCGCCGCGCCATCTGCCCCACGAGACGCTCGCCGGTGTCGCTGAACGCCACCACCGACGGGGTCGTGCGCCCGCCCTCGGCGTTGGTGATCACCCTGGGCTGGCCGCCCTCGTAGACGGCGATCACCGAGTTCGTCGTACCCAGATCGATACCCACAGCCTTCGCCATGGCGATCCCTCCACGCTGAAGTGCCTGATGTCCCCCAGCCGCGTCTATGGTCCGCAGCGCGGCACAAGCGGCTCCTGCCCTGACACTCAAGAGCCAACCACTCGCCCGAGGGACTCCCTTCCACCCTCGGTGCACACATCTACCGTGATAAAACTTGAGCGTAGTCCTGTCAAGAATCTGGCAAGGGCGTATATAAGAACTGTCGGAACGAATCCGACTGAAAGAGATGGAAAGGCACAGAGGAGGTGTGATCACATGCTGATGCGGACCGATCCCTTCCGTGAACTGGACCGACTCAGCCAGCAGCTCTTCAAGGGCGCACAGCGCCCTGCGGCGATGGCGATGGATGCCTGGCGCGAGGACGGCTCGGTCTGGGTCAAGTTCGACCTTCCCGGTGTCGACCCGGACTCGGTGGACGTGAACGTCGAGAAGGATGTGCTGACCGTCCAGGCCGAACGGAAGCCGGAGATCAAGGAAGGAGCCGAGGCGCTGATCTCCGAGCGACCGATCGGCACATTCACCCGGCAGCTGTTCCTCGGCGAGACACTGGACACCGAGCACATCGAGGCCACGTACGACGCCGGCGTACTGAGCCTGCGCATCCCGGTGACCGAGCAGGCCAAGCCGCGCAAGATCGAAATCAGCACCGGCAGCAACCGCACAGAGCTGCAGTCGCAGCCGTAAGGGAGCCGGAGTGCCTACCGGGCCGGGGTCACTCCTGATCGGTCCTGCGGCCGCCCACATCAGGCAGCAGGACCGGTGCACTCGGAGCACTCAATCCTCGAACGTGATCAAATGCGCCGCGCCGGTGTGGCGCAGGATCTCACGCGCCTGCTCGCGGGCACCCCGGACGTGCACGACCACGTCCGGCGAGGACGTCATCAACAGGGGCCTGACGAGGGCGTACGCGCAGATTGCATCCAGCCGTTCTGCCTCACTGAGGTCGAACACCCACTCGCTCACATCCCGCAGGGCCGGGTCGAGCATCACCTCCTCGATCTCTCTGGCCGCCGTACCGGTCACCTCTCCGCGGAGTGCGAGTTGAACGCCTCTCCCGTCGATGGCTACGACGCGGACGTGTCGCTTGTCAGACCCTTTCGGGCCTCCCACATGAGCAGCCATGTGATCTCCCTACCAGGGCGACTCGAAGCGGCTCCGGATCACCCGGCGCTCCCGACGCACCTGAGTCGACAGCCAACCCATCGGCTGGTCGGGCGGCCTCGGGTTCAGGACCCTGTGCCGGATGCGACCGGGAAGAAGCTGATCAAGGTCGCGGTGCCCTCCTGGTCGAGCACCTGAACGGCCGCCTCAGGGACGCCCGCCGTCGCGACGTCGACCTCCTTCGGATGCTGCACCATGTGCCGCAGCACGACGGGGTATCGCGACGACTGCCCACCGACGGCGACGATCACCACGTCGTCCTTCGGGTCGTAGCTGAGGTAGGAGAAGGGCAGTCGCTCCGCCTCGTACTGGTGGCCGATCTCCGGGTCCAGCACTTCAATGCTGACGCGTTCGCCGGCATGGGCTTCGGTGAGCTCGTCGAGCGCGGTCGTCCAGCGGCTGCGGTCGAGCAAGGGCGTCTCGGCCATGGCGTCGATCCTCCTTACGCGCTGCTTGTATCCGGTCGATCGATTCCTCAAAGTCCGGCGGTCATGCGCTCCGCGTCGGAGCCTCTGCGGCAGGTGGCGCGGTGGCCGGCCGGCGTCCATGTCGCGCTGATTCCGAGGCCGCCGGAGAAGCCGGCGCCCCCAACAACCCGTTCATCCGTCCGCGGAGATCTTCGACCCATGGGCGTGACACGCGACCGTGTGGGTCCGGAAGTCCCCCAGACCCGGGCCTTCAATCTCATAATCTCCACCGATACAGCCCATATTCCTGCACCAAGACTGCCGCCCCCAGTGAGGGGACCGAGGGACTGCCATGCAGTACGACGGCTTTCCGGCCCGCGTCCGCGAGCGCGTTGGAGTCGCGTGCGGAAGGGCCACCACTCCCCTGGCGCTGAGTGATGCGGCGGTGGATCAGCCGACGGCTGTTGGCGCGCGGGTGGGGGCGGGGCGCGGCCCGAGCCAGGAATTGACATGAGTTGGCTCATGTTTTTTATAGGTATCCGCATAAAGGTGTCCCGGTGACGTCTCCTGCGGGAGGTGGGCGATGACTACTGTGGCCTTCTCATCCCCAGCCGCAGCGTGGAACCGAAGGGCCTCGCAGGCTCGGGCACCAGGCGGCCCCACGAACGAGCGAACAGGTATTCCGGATACGGCACACCGAGCCTGGTTCGTGGAGGGGCGGCCTGCGGGCTTCGCCCCGGTCACCGTGGCGTACGAGCGACATGGCCAAGGACTGGGCGAGCCCCTTGTGCTGTTGCACGGTGCCGGACACCACCGGCGCGCATGGGATCCCGTACTGCCGACCCTCAGCGAGGCGCACGAGACGATCGCCTTGGACCTACCGGGCTTCGGAGAGTCACCCGACTTGCACCCTTCGCTGTCACGTGATCTGACGACGACCGTGGCATGGATGGAGTCGGTGTTCGCAAGCCTCGGGATCGAGCGACCCCACCTGGTGGCTCACTCGCTGGGAGGTTTGATCGCGCTACGGCTGGCCCAGGCCGGGCTCGCGCGCACGGTGACCGCCATCGCGCCGGCCGGATTCTGGACGGAGGCCGAGCGACGGTACGCGTACGCCGTGCTGATCATGGCCCGACAGGGTGCACGACTGCTTCCGCAGACTGGCAAGGTACCCGTTCCGCCCGAGTCCCTGAGCCCGCCCAATGCCCTCAACGGCCGGCTCGTGCCCCGGGGGACCGAGGCGCTGATCGCGGAACTGTGCACGCTTCGGCAGGCGGCCGCCTTCAAGGAGACACTGCGCGCCGGACGGGCACCGCACCTGTTCTCAGGGGACATCCCGGGCGCGCCGGTCACGATCGGATGGGGCAGCCGCGACCGGCTGCTGCCGCCCTGGCAGGCCCAGCGGGTCAAGGCCGCCATTCCCGGTGCACGACTGGTGACGCTGCCGGGTTGCGGCCACGTCCCGATGGCCGACGCTCCCGAACTGGTCGCCCGGGTGCTGTTGGAGGCAACGAGTCCGCCCCCCGCTGATGCCTCCTCCCGCAACTTCTGGCGTGGCACGAGGGACTTTGGATAATCGAGGCAGCGAAGTACTGCAGCGGTTCGCTGTCGGACGAGCAGCCTGAGGAGAGGGTGATCGGCCATGACAGTTCCTGTTCACCGTGAGGGCTCAACTCGGCGGGATCTTCTCCGGGAGTTCCAAGACGTCACTGACCGCATGGGCCGGCTGTGGGCAGCGGCCGTTCCCGGAGGCGGGGGGCTGGTGCCCGAGCATCCCTGGGAGCCGGCGAACGATGTCGAGGAGACCGATGACTCCTACGTGATCGAGCTCGATCTGCCAGGCCTGCGCAGGGATCAGATAACCGTCGAGGTTCTCGACTCGGAGCTCGCTGTCCACGGGGAGGTCAAGGAGAAGGAGCGTGTCGGTGTCCTTCGGCAGCAGACTCGAAGGATCGGACAGTTCGACTACCGGATGAGCTTGCCTGCCGACGCTGACACCGAGCACATCAGCGCGGAGCTGACCCACGGGGTGCTCACCGTGCGCGTCCCCAGGACCAGGATGCAGAAGGCGCAGCCCCGCCGCATCGAAATCACCGGCTGACCCGGAAATAGGGCATCGGGGCGCGCCAGAACCACCATATGGGCAGGTCAGGGGTCCGTTGCTGATTGCCTTGTGGGCATGGCTTGCTCCACCCAGGCGCGAAGTGCCGGTGCGGGTGCGGCGCCGGTCGTGCGGGCGACGACCTTTCCGCGGTCGAGGATCAGAAGGGTGGGGACGGCCTGGATGGCGAAGCGGGCCCTGAGCTGTGGGCTGCGGTCGATGTCGACCTTGACGAGTTTGATGCGGCCCGCCAGTTCTGTGGCGACCTGCCCCAAGGCGGGACTGACCATGCGGCAGGGCCCGCACCACGCGGCCCACAGGTCGACCAGGACGTACGGCGGCGCCTGCTCGGCGACCTCGGCGAAGCATCGTCCGTGGCATGGGCGATCCAGGGCAGCGGCGCCCTCCATGCGCCGCACCGCGGACGTCCGTCGCCGGCGGCGGGCACCCTGTTCCGACGCCCGCACGCAGGACACCCGAGGACTTCACTGCGCAGAGTCACATGGCCTCCTCGTGGGCATGGCACGGCCGCGGGACCTTGCCGGTTGCGGCAGTGCGCTTTGTCCACCTATCGGAAGGGCGTTGCGACAGACACCGCCGCCGCACACACTGAGCCGACCCGCTCCCACAGGAAAGGCTCCATCATGGGCGAGCACGTACACGTCCGCCTCCAGGACGGCATGGACGTCTCAGCGGCCGGTGAACTGGTCGAGACCTACCACTGCCGTTGTGGCGACACCTGGACCAAGATCTACCAGGTCGAGGGCGGCCAAGCGGACGGACTGCCCGGCTGAAGCCCCGCCGACCAGTCCGCCTTGTGACGCGGGTCGTTCCCGACCGACGGACTACCCCACGTCGCCCGTGAGACCTTGGCCCTGCGTGCCCGTGCTTCCCTCAGCCGATTGGGTCCCCGTCGTGCCCGTGGCACCGGGGGCCGCCTCGGCTCCTCGCATGCCCTCGGTGCCGCCGCCGGCCTCGAGGCCTTGACCCTGAGACTGGCCCCGGCCCTGTGCTTGGCCGGCCTCAATACTCTTGGAGCCCTGGCTCCGAAGCTCGATCTTGTGCCGCCTGCCTTCGGCCGTCTTGGGGATACGAAGGGTGAGCAGGCCGTCACTGAGGTCCGCGTCGCACTCGTCCGCGTTCACCGTGTCCGGCAGGCTGGTGCGGTAGAAGAACTTCCCCGTTCTGCGGGACAGGACCTTGCCCTGATGTTCCTCGGAGACCTCGCCGGAGATGCTCAGCTCGTTCCCGTCGACCTCGATGTTCACGTTCTCGGCCGGAACACCCGGCAGCTCCATCCGCACGACGTACGCGTCGTCGGTCTCCTCTTCCTCCGCCATCGGAAGCCAGCGACCGCCTTCACCGGGGGCCGGAACCGCTGCCTGCTCCAGCAGCCGCCCCATCTCACCCCACATGTTCGCGAAATCCCGGAACGGGTCCATCGACCCCCACGCCGGACGCAGCCGCTCGGACAGGCCGCCGCCACGTCGAATCGGAAGCACCATCATCAACACCTCCATGTCGTCGGTGCCGGAAGCGAACAGAAGCCAGTGGGCAACACGCTCCCGCTGACAGGCGACTGTCCGCCGCACCGCCCGATAAACCGGTACCAACTCGCGCAATTGGGTACAGCCAGCTTCGGGACGCCGCTGCAGGGATTGGCTAGGGGGAAAGGGTCAGGCGACTGGTGGGGCGTGATGGCTGCCGTGCCATTCGCAGAGCAGGACGGTCGCGTCGTCGCCGAGCTGTCCCTCGTGGTGGGCGGAGCACAGCACGGACCAGGCGGCGCAGGGTTTCCGGCACAGGGAGGGCGTCGGCCTGATGGCGGATGATGAAGTCGACGAACTGCGCCGGCCGACCCGGCCTCAAGGGCCTACGACAAGAAGATCAACGGGCCTCACGAATCGAGTACGGCGGCGACGGCCTCGATCTCGACGAGCTGGTCCTCATAGCCCAGCACAGTGACGCCCATCAAAGTGCTGGGGACATCATGGTCAGCGAACGAGTCCCGGACCACCTCCCAGGCAGCCACCAAATCTTCCCGACGCGCCGATGCCACGAGAACCCTCGTACTGATGACGTCCTGGAGGGTCGCGCCGGCGGCAGTGAGAGCAGCCTGCATGTTCTCGACGGCTTTCAGCGCCTGACCTGCGTAGTCCCCGATCGCTGCCGTCGAGCCGTCGTCGTTCAGTGGACACGCCCCGGCGAGGAAGATCAGGCGCGACTCGGCCGGCGCTGTGGCTGCGTAAGCGTACTCGGCGACGTCGGACAGGGAAGCGGAGCGGATCAGAGTGATGGCACGAGCCACGGCCGTTGGGTCCTTTCCCATCGAGTGGTGAGCCCGGACATCCTGCCAACGGCGCGTTGGCGCCGTCTTCCCTTTTTCTCGCCGCCCCACGGCAACGCCATCATTTCTGGTCGACACACGCGAAGCGCGTGATCACCAACTGACTCCGGAACCCGTCGAGAACCGCTGTTCCTGGAGATCAACGAAGCCAGACATCCCGCCCGGGCCAGTCAGCGTCGTCGGCGACTTCAACGACTGGCAGCCCGGCGTGCACACCCTCAAAGCTCGCAAGGACGGCAAACGCGCGGTCACCGTCCAACTGCCCGCCGAGAGCGTGCACTCCTTCCGCTACCTGGCGGCCGAGGACTACGCGGCCCCGGCCGCGATCATCCGCGCCGCCTACGCACTGGCCACCGCCGGCGCCGTCACCCAAGGATGTTGCCGGGGTGGATCCTCACCCCCCCGGATGTCCTTGAGGAGAAGGAGCGACTGAAGCTGAAGTCCGTTCTGACACATTGGCGCCGGGCACGTCCGTTCCTTCGGGGAGCCGCTCGTACAACTCCAGCGAAAAGTGTTCCCCGAGTGGATCGCGGCAGTTCGGGCCGACGACCTCCCGGCATGCATACATTCTTCAACGGCCTCGAACGTGACCTCGCGGCCGTCACTGCCGGCCTGGCCCTGCCCCGAAGCTCGGTGTCGTAGAAGGCCATGTCAACCCCATCAAATGATCAAGCGGCAGATCTACGGACGAGCCGGCTTCAAGCTTCTACTCAAGCGGGCACTGCTCGCCGCCTGACCTCGTTGTCAGCGGCCAATGCGACGATCCCCAGGCAGCCAGGCGAGGAGAGACATGGGTACGTGGGACATCGGCCCCTTCGACAACGACACCGCCGCCGACTTCGCCGGCGACCTGGACGAGGCGACCATGGAAGAACGCGAGCCAATGATCCGCAGAGTCCTCAAGCTCGCCGCCGACCCTGCCGACTACTTGGTCACCCCCGACGCCGAGCGAGCAGTGGCCGCAGCAGCTTTGGTAGTCGCACAGCATCCTGACGGCGAGCCCGCGTGCTCGAACTACGGCCCATCGGAGCCGCTGCCGTTGTTGCCTGCGGACCTTCGAACACTTGCCCTCGACGCCCTGGACCGAGTGGTCGCTGAGCGGTCTGAAGTCGCCGAGCTGTGGGACGAGGCTGCAGACGGGGGGCGGAGGTGGCGCCAAGACCTCGCCCGCCTCCGCGATGTCCTCGACCCTCCGACCCCGCCACAGGAGGAAGCACTCTTCTAGGTCTAAAACGGTTGCTTTACCGGCACGGGCCACAGGACCTGAGCCAGAACCCAAGTCGGTTCCGGTCCAACTTCTGTGGAGCGGTAACGCTCAGTGTTGTTGATTGCCTCTGTGCATGGTTACGGGCCACGACGACCAAGGGGGGTGTCGGTGTGACGGTCGATAATGCCGGTCATGGCAGATCGCAGTCCGGTCCACCGGATCATCACCTCGGCGGCACGGGATTCCCTGAAGCCGCTTGGCCTGGCCCAACGCGGGCGGTCGCGGCTGTGGATCGATGATCACGAATGGTGGCTCGGGGTTGTGGAATTCACTCCGCCACGGACCGTCGGCAGTGGTCTGTACGTCGGTGCGATGTGGCTGTGGCACGACGTGGACCACCTGGCCTTCCATGTAGACGCAGTCCGGACCGGCCCCGAGCTGTTTCGCACCGAGGAGCAGTTCACGCTGGTGGCAGTCGAACTCAGCCGGCAAGCGGCTGCGAACGTGACCGCGCTGAGGGAGAAGTTCCCGGCTCTGCCGGACGTCGCCCGATACCTGACTTCGAGGCCGGTGCGGCGGGGATTCCTCTGGGACAGCTTCGACGCCGGGATCACAGCCGCTCTGGTCGGGGACCCGGACACGGCCCGCGATCACTTCGAGAGAGTCCTTCGAGAGGATCCGCTGGCCCCGTGGATGGTCGAAGCCCAGGAGAAGGTGCGTGAGCTTCACACGATCGCGGCAGATCGCGACGCCGTGACGGCCTGGGTCACCCAGGCCGTCAACTCATGCCGGAGCAAGCTGGGCCTGGATCCTGTGCCGCTCGCGATCAGTTGAATGCAGTGGTGCCGAGAGGCCTGGGCCTCCAGGCGGTGACGTGCCCCTCGGGGCCGGCGGCCAGGACGTCGGCCTGCCAGCCTGCATGGGCTGCCACCGCCTCCAGGCTGACGTGGTGCCCGGCTGCGCGCGCGGCGTCTGCCAGGGCCCCGTAGTCGACCGAAAAGGCAGTGAGCTGCATGAGACGACTTCTTCCGGCATGGCAAGCAACCTACCCATTCGCGCTGGTGGCCCCAGCGAGGTGCGGGCTCGCGGCCTCTCAGGCTCAGGCACGAGCCCGGGCGCGCAGGTCCAGGGCCCGTGTTGATCACAAGGGTGCCCGGCAGGTAGGTGACCGCTGTGGCCGCCGCCGTCCTCGACCGCCTCCTCCATCACCGACTCGCAGCCATCGGACGAGGCCGGCACGACGCAGCCCGACAGCATGCCGGCGATGCAGTCTGCCGCAGCGGCCTGCATCTACCCGGGCGGGCGGTGACTACAGGCGGCGGCCGAGCGGGCGTTGCGAACCGCCGACGTGCCTCTGAGGACCGCGAACTCGTTCGGCCCCTGCACGAGGCGGCATGAGCCGGTGCCCTGATCGACAAGGATTGGCCAGTTTCCGCCGACTCGGATCGGACGCCCTTCCTCGTCCTTTGCGGTGGGGTGCCAGGTGAAGCCGAACATCCCTGTGACCGCCGGAGTCGCCCACAGGCTGAGCTCAAAGGCCCACTCATCCCAGCGCTCGGTCAGGCCACGACCGAACTCCTCCGCAAGGCGCCTGGCCTCACTCTCCTCCAAAGACCCCCTCCTACGGCGTTCAATCCCACAGGCAGACCCTACGAGAAGGATTCGACCTGGCGCACGTATCTTCCTACTTGGCGGAGCACTCAGAGGAGTACGCCGACAGGGGCAGAGTTCATCGCCTGCGCTGGCGGTGACATGGACGCCTTCGGAAGCTCGGGGCGACTTGCCGGGGTCGCCGGCCTCGCTCCGGTCCCACGGGATTCGGGTCGCATCAGGGGCAACATGGGCAGACCACAACGACACCGCTACCACCGTCGGCTCCTGCGCGTCTTCTCCCTCTCCGCCCAGATCGCCGCCCGCTTCTGCCCCACGTCCAAGACCTTCTACGACCGCAAGCGAGCCGAAGGCAGGAGCCACAAACAGGCAGTCCTTGCCTCGCTCGCCGCCGCCTCGACGTTCTGTGGGCGCTCATGCGCGTCCAACGCCCCTGGACAGCCCAACCAGCGGGCCTGACCAGCGCGGCATAACGCCGGCCGACCCGGTCAAGGTAGGTTGATCACCAGTTGGCCGGAGGTCGTGGGAGGAGTTGCTGTGACAGAGATCCGGGTCCCGGGTCCTGAGCCCGACTGGCAGCCGGCTACACAGCCGCCCTACGACACCGGCAGGAATCCCGCCTACCAGTACAGCGTCTGGGAGCACTCCGCCCCGCTGTTCCGGATGATCGGAGTGCTGGCGTTGCCGGTGCAGCCCGTGGCCCAGCGGCTACGTCTGCACGTGGAGCGGTCGTGGGACGGGCTGGACGAACTCGACGTCGTTCTGTTCCGGCTGAAGGGTTTCAGCTTCGCGATCAGCAAGCACGACGGCAATCCGGTCGGCGTCTCGTATGTCTGGCTCACCCAGCCGCACGAGCAAGCAGACAAGGCCCTGGACACCCTCCTGGAGGTAGTCGGGATCGGGGAGGACGCCGTCGCATTCCGCGGAGACGCTCACGAGGACCCAGCAGAGCGGGCCGCCACGGCGCAGGATGCTGGCAATCTTGATGAAGTCACAGACGTCAGCATGCCGACCTCTCTTTGGGCAAGGTTCCGGCGTGCCATTGGCAGGACCCAGTAAGCACTTCGACGCTTGACAACGGTCATTGGGGGGATCCTTACCGGTGTGCAAGACCGCGGGTGCGGCGCACGAGCACCCGCCGACGCGTTCCCACATCGAGCCGCCCTGGACCCCAACGACACCTGAACAACGTGCTGCTGATCGAGGGGAACGGCCGCAGGGCCGCCGTGTGGGCCCCCGAGCCGGCCGAGGCGCCCTGGACCAAGCCGACACCCAGCCGGACCCCTGGCGACGGCACTCCCTTGACCGTCACAGTCTCTCCCTTACCGCAGCTACAGTCCGCCGTCGGTGGGTTTCGCCCACGCAACGACTGCGTGGCGGACCTCCTGACTCCTGCTCGTGCTGTGACATAACCATGTGCCGAGGAAGCATGACCTTCAACGGTTGCGTATTGCCGCACAACGCTGGGCGGCCCGCAAGACGAATCATGGCCCCCGCCGGCCAGTGCAGGAAGCGGGCGGCAGCCGACATCCCCGCGGGGGTCTGGTGGCCTCGATGCTGCCCGGCGTGGCTGCCCTGGCAGCGGTGCTGTTCAGCTGGATTCAGGTAGGCCAGGTCAGCAAAGAGCTACGCATCTCCGATGAGGGACAAATCACCAACCGGTTTAACACCGCGATCGGTCACCTTGGAGCCTCATCGATGCACGTGCGGATCGGCGGCATCTACGCCCTCAATCGCATCGTGCAGGACTCTCAACGTGACAATCCCGCTGTCACCTCAGTGCTCTCCGCCTACATCCGCGAGGAAGCTCCGCTGGCTACCAAGAAGCCCGCGCAATCAGAGAAGTATCTCGCTCCTCCCGACGACGTGTCTGCGGCACTCGCCGTCCTTGCCAACCGCCCCGAATCACCCTGGCCAAGCATTGCAAATCTGAGGAACGTGAACCTCCGCGGGCTTGAAACCCCATCCGTACCCCTCCTCAGCGGCTCGAATGCAAGGAATTTTCGGAAGGCAGACCTGTCCGGCTCCGACCTGCACGACTCCAAACTCGACGAGTTCGATTTCGAGGAAGCGGATTTCAGCAGTGCAGACTTTTCCGATGCCTGGCTGACGCGCTCCGATCTACACAATACCACTGCCATGTTCGCGAACTTCACGAATGCGACTTTTGTCGGCTCCGACCTGTCCGGGACAAGAATGGACAGCGCGAACCTAACAGGCGCATTTTTCAGTGAGGCCGCTGGAAAAATGTGGGTAGGGAAAGGCAGCTCAGAGCACACTGTGGGAAGCGCCAACCTCACCGCCGCCATTCTTCCGGGGGTAAACTTCACCCGCGCGGATCTGCGCGGCGTGAACCTCAAAAAGGCGTGGCTGGGCGGAGCCAACTTCACCGACGCGAACCTCACCGGAGCCAACCTCCAGGGCGCGACCCTTGCCGACGACACAAAAAGATACGGAACTGGAGTCACTAGGCTGACTCGTATCTCTCTCGTTTCCGCTGATCTACGCAATGCGGACCTACGCGGCGCCGACTTGCGTAATGCCGACCTGCGCGGCGCCGACCTGCGCGGCGCCAAATTGGCCGGGGCACGCATCAAAGGCGCCAAGATCGACAAGCACACGCGCGGCTTGCCCGCGTCAACTGTCTGACGGCCACCATCGCCTGGCGCGGCGAAGGCCCAAAGAGCTGGGCCAAATCATCCGTAGCCGGCCAAGAACGCCGGCTCGGGGCAGACCGAGGCGGCGTCCAGGAGATCACCCGACCGCCAGCACCTGAGCGGGGGAAGACGGCCCAGGGGTACTGCTTCCCAATGCAGCAGTCAAGCGGCCGCGACCTGGGGCCTGTCTTCGGAGCTTGCCTGACCTGCACACCAGGAACCAGTACTGTCACCAGGATGACTTCAATACGTTCCGACGTCCTGTCGCGGGCCCTTGACGCCCCAGCGGAGCCGTCCCTGAGACCGCTGCCGCCCATCGTGGCGGAACTGCTGCGCTCGCTTGCGGCTCCGCCCCGTTTGGCGGCGCACCTGCGCGCGGTCCACGACGTCGCGGTCGAGCTGGCCGACTGGGTGGCAGACCGGTACCCGGACCTGGCCGTGGACCACGACGCCGTTCTCTTCGGTGCGGCAACCCATGACGTGGGCAAGACCCTGCACCCCGAGGAGCTCTCCGGGCCGGGATCGGCTCACGAGGCAGCCGGCCGGGATCTCCTTCTGGAGCACGGCTTCGCACCCGGCCTGACCAGGTTCGCCGCCACCCACGCGAGCTGGAACGGCCCCGACGTGACGATCGAGGACCTTCTCGTCAGCACGGCCGACAAGGTCTGGAAGGACAAACGCGTCCCCGACCTGGAGGACAGGCTCGTACAGGCGCTGGCCGCCGCCACGGGGCGCGAGCCCTGGGAGGAGTACCTCGCCCTCGACGACCTCCTCACCCGCATCGGCGCGGACGCCGCCCATCGACTGGCCTTCCAGGCGTCCTTCCCCGTCGACCAGTGACCCGTCCACACCCGGCCCCCATCGCTGGGAGCTATCTCCAGGCCGGCGCCGCCCCGCCCGGCGCGAGGGACGGGTGGCGGGTGCGGCCGGGCCGGGCGGCAGATCGCCACCTGGACCGAATCGCCTTCAGACGGCGTCGCCGTAGATCGGCGAGGCGGTTGACGGTGCGCGTGGACAGCGGCAGACGGCACTGGTAGACAAGCGCGTAGGTGTCCTCGGCGCGCCCTCGGGTATGCGTCACACAATTCCAACAGCAGCCAGGGGCACCCTGGTAACGGCCGTGCCGAGCCGCTCCGAGTGGCGGTGTTGCTGGTCACAGGCGGGTGGTGAACCGGCCGTCGGGCAGTTTGCGGAGGCAGCCGTGGTCGACGAGTCTGACCAGCTTGCTGCGTAGCGGTTCCAGCTTGGCCTTCACGCTGACGTCCACCCCACTACCTCGCCGACCTCGTGGGACATGACCGGCCCGGCGGCCTGCCATGTTCGGCGACGGCAAGCTCGTCCCGCTCGGCCCGCACTTCCGCCAGTTGTTTGGCCAGTTGTTCTTCGAGTTCGTCCAGTTCCGCGCGCCTGCGGTGATCCGTTCCAGCAGCTCGGGATCCAGCATGCACCGGATCGTAGAGGGCCGTCCGGCTCCAGCGGGCAGTAACTGGGATGTGCTCGCGCTCCACGCTGGGAAAGGAGCCAAGGCGGCTCGTTATCAGTGTGCCCAGGGCAGACGAACCGCCTCGATTTCAGAGTCGTTCAGCAATGCGTTGATGAGGGCTGGGGGACCGGCGATCTTGGTGGCCCATAGGTCGTAATCGGTGCACAGGACCCAAGAGCGGTCATCGGCCCAGAGATTGGATGGGCTGAAGTCTGCTTCGGACAGGTCGTACAGGACCTCGGCATCGCCGAGTCGACCCGCACGCACGTGGAGGTTGCCGAAGTCGACCGCTCCGAGCATCAGCGGGTTGTAGTAGGCCAAGCAGCGGGTGTCGGGGCCCGCGGGACTGCAGTGGGTGAGGATGGCGATCAGCCGGCTCCAGGTCTCACGGTCCAGACTTCCTTCGGTCGGCGGGACCGCGCCCAGCGGCCAGCTGCCCTCCTTCTTGGCTGAGGGAAAGCAGCGATAGGAGGGCATCAGCCCGTCAGGCACGATTGGGTCGCCCGTCCGCCGGGCAAGCTCGGTCCAGCGCAGCCGCCGCCAGCCGGGTCCGGGGTGCCGGGCGCGGCCCAGACCTCCTCCCGTAGTGATGCTCACGGCGTCGAGATCGATGCCCCTCACGATGTGGGGCTGGGTGCTCCCGTCGGCAAGACGTGCCTGGTGGTACTCGTGGTACGACACGTCGGCCGGCCCCTGCTCGTGCTCGTACATGGCGTTGAGCACCCACACTGCGTCAGGCAGCGCCGGAGGCATGAACCCGGTTAGGCCGTCGCCGCACAGCTCCAGCAGCCAGTCGGTGGCGCCGGACGGCACGAGCGGCCACAGGCAAGACATCGGGTTCGGTTCCTCGGACATCCACTCATGGTCCCAGGTACGCATCCGCCCTTCTGCAAGGGGCGACATAACGCCGCCCCGAACCCGCCGCCCAAGCCCGTTTCCAGGTAGCGACTTCAGGTTGGCGGAGGCTCACTGGACCGCCCACCCCCAGCGCAGCCGCGACAGCACCCTGCGCCACCCCACCCCAGACGCCTATCTCCTCCTCGCCCTGAACACCTACCGCGTGGTGTTCACCCGCGGCACCCACACCACGCTCATCCACAGCACCGACCCCGACACCCACCAGTTCGTCACTGCCTGACCAACCGCCACGCCCGAGGCTGACCGAACGCAGGGCCTACGCCGGCCGGGTGTGAGGCCTCTGCCTGACGGCAACGGCGGTCGCGCCCGCCGCGGCAAAACCCTGCCCCTCCTCCCGCCCCTCCGCGGGCGCGGCCACTGCCCACCAACCAGCGTGGTGGTGACGCAGATGCCGGCGCAGTGGTCGGCCATCACCCCCGCCCATCGGGCCGACGCCACCATCCGGCCGACCGGCCGACCCCTGTACCGGCGGCGACCTGCGTGACCGACGGCGTCCGGGTCCGTTCTGCCATCGCCGTCCAAAACCGGCTGAGCTCACGGTCGGTCATACCCTGCCAGCCTGCCCTCGTACGCTGAAAGGTGCGCCTCTTCAGCAGAGCCTGCTGCTGCTGACAGAAAGGTTCGCGCAGTTCGGCGCTTGGCCGCGCCCCCTTCGCCGGGTACGGGCACAACTCGAACTGGCAGCTACGCAGGCAGGTCGTTCCCGGTTCGGCCGTGCCCGGCATGCCCACCGTACGTTCGGGATGGAGGGCCGTGCGGTCCTTCGTGAGGCAGGGCGGCAGAGTTGTGCGGTTCGTGCGCTCCAGCCGGTCGTCGACCATTGATCCGTCGCCTTCTGTGAGGTTCAACAGGAGCAGAATGTCGGCTAGGAGCTGCTGGGCGCGCGGATTCAAGGTGCTCCACCCGACGGACGGCGGAATCCAGAGGTTGTGCTTGCGATGGAGGGTCGGATCGGCGGGCCGTGAGCCGATGTTGGCCATGGTCCCTCTCTCGTCGATCCAGATGAACCGCTCGGGACGCCGGGTCTCCAGGGCAAGCGCCGCGAGGTCTCCGGTCTCGGCAACGAAGGGGTGCAGCCGCTTTGCTCCCACCGTCAACTCGTCCGCGGGCCGATCGCCGGGGGCCTGCTCACTGCCTGCCATGCCGAGCCAGCGTTCCACAGCCTGCAGCGGGTCGAGGCCGGCCCGGCGGCCGCCCTCGGCGCCCTCCAGCCCGTCGTCGGGGCCGTCCGGCAGCTCCCACAGGCACAGCGCGTGGATGAGGGTGAGCTGGGAGTACCAGTAGCGTGCGTGCGTCAGCAAGTGCTCCGCCCGTTCTATCAGGTACTCGCGCGCCTCGTTGGAGGTTGCAGGATGCCGCCTTCGCCGGTTCGCCGCGCCCTTGAAGCCCTGGGCGAGGGCGATCTCCAGCGAGATGGGCAGATCCGCGCGCCCCGTAGCGGGGTTCGCCGTGAGGTGTTGCAGCCAGAGGTCCATGCGCTCCCGGGCCTGGCTGGACCGCTCGTCGCCCACCGAGCCCACGATCATGGGAACGAGCCAGGCCCTGGTGACGAACTCGCGCCAGATCTGGACTGCAGTATGCGCCTCCCGCTCGACCCTGTCCCATTTCTCGGGAGGGCCGATTTTCTTCTCACGTTCCGTGCTTGCCTTGTATTTTTGGGCCTCCATAGCTGTTTTGTACTGTTCCCATGGGTCGTATATCTTGGCGTCGGAAGTCTTCTTACGCTTCGGCCATGGAAATAGCCTGCGCAGCGCGTCGAATGCATTATCCCCGCCTGCGCCGATCTCCTGGGCAATGGCCAGCCTGACGGGATAGCTGTCCTCGATCCAACTGATCCTCATCATGTCGCTGTAAGCAGGTTTGATCCACCTCTGGGGGTCCCTCTTATTCGAGTGATCGAGCCAGCGAGCCATCTCGCCGAAGGTGTGCACCAGCCGCAGCTTTGCAGCGGTGAGCGTTCTCGGATCGCCATCGATGATCTCCGGCCATCGCCGCAGGATCGTTTTGGCGAGCCGGACGTGGGCCGAATCTTTGGCCTCGCCGGTGTCAATTTCCAACGCTGCGGCAAACAGATCGAGGGCCTTGTCGTCCCGGCGCTCCCGAGCTGCCTTGACCAGCAGCCCAATGTTGGCGCGCTGCGGGGTCTCCCTATTACGGCGGGAGCGCAGCACCAAGGCGATGAGAAGCTCACGACCGGGTTCGGCGAGTGCCGTTCCCAGGTCAGCCGCGGGGTCCTGCTGTACGGCGTCGAGGAAGAAGGATCCCAGATAGGCCTGCAGAATGCTGTGCGGAAATCTCACCTTGAAGCTCTGCGCCTCCACCAGTCCGAGTTGTTCACCCCACGCCGCATAGCGCGACAAGGCGGTGCGCCAGCAGGAGTCATCCTCGTCCCTTGGCAGGCCTCTGACGCTCCGGCGCAGCTCGCCGAGGACGGCCGGATAGCGGATCTCAATCCGCCTACCGCTGTCGCCGTTCCAGCTGATCAGTTCTTCGAATTTGACCTCCAGTCTGTCATTGAGCAGTCCGATACAAGCCAGCGCCGAAATGACCGAAACCGTTTCCTTCCGCTGCTCTTTCGAAATGTCGAACTGGGCCTGGAGGTGGCCGTCGACTAGCGCCTTCATCCAAGAATCCAGGAGATTCAAGCGAATTTCCGCCCGGTCGCCGCCTCGGGTGTTTATCTGGTCCCAGTCCTTGGAGTTCTCGAAATGCTCCAGAAGCTGGTGCTGCCGTAGCTGACGGGCGATTTGGAGGTACAGCGGCGACTCGGCGACCGCAGCCGTCTCTACGATCCAGTCCAGCCTCCGGTTGTCCGCGCCGGGCTCCCGCTGCGTCAAGTACCCAAGCGCAGCCTCCTCGCTGAGCGGTTCGAGGTCGATGACGGCCGCCTGGGTGCATTCGAGTGCCGCGTGCGGACGCGAGGCGATCACCAGCGGAAGCCTCTGTTTTTTGGCCTGGCCGATCGCGCGGCGGATCACGCTGTCCCGGTTCGCCTGTTTCTCGTCGTCGCAGAACGCTTCCTCGAGCCCGTCGGCAATGACCACGGCTCTGTCTTCCATGCAGAGCTGCCGCCACACCCGCTCGGCCTGGGCTCTGGATATCACGCCGGGATCCACTTCGTCACAGAAGCGCTTTTTGGCCAGCTCGGCGAAATTCAGGTCGTCACCGTCGAGGTCGATGCGCCGGAGGTGAATCGGGACGGGAACTGCCCCGTTCTGGGCCAGCACTTGAGTGAGCTGCACAAGCACGGCCGTCTTCCCGCTTCCGATACCACCCACGAGCACGTACGGTCGGCGGCGGCGCCTGTCCCGCAAGGCCTGCGCGATGACGGAGCACAGCTCCTGTCGGCCGACGACCTCGTCCACGATCGTCCCGGCCGTGGGCACCAGCTGCCGAGGGTTCCTTCGCGCGGTTCGCCCGATCGGCCGGATCGTCTTCCAGTGCCGAATGCCCAAAAAGACAGCCGTGCTCAGAGAGAGAACGAGAAAGGGCGTGATGTAGCCTATGACCACGTCGCAGGACTGGTCGGTATGGCGGCAGGCGTTCTCGACGAACCCGGGCTTTCCGTCGATGATCACATTGACAGCCGCGAATAGCCAGCCCAGGAACAGGACCGTTCCGATCCAGGAGAGCACTTTTACATAGTTTCCGGGCGTCCATCTCCCGCGCCATTTCCGGGGACTTGACACTCGCTTCCGAGCCTCGCGGCGGACGCGTCGCATTCGCAACGCCCGGCTCATATGGGCTCTCAGCCGAGAACAGTAGCGCCTTCCACGAACGAAGCGCGGCTCACCCGGAGGCCGAAACTTCCCCTCAGGATGCCGGATGACCTGATTCATGGGGGTCTATCCCTTACTTACACCTGGCTGATACCTTCCGCCCATAGCCACGGGGGATAATAGCCCGGTCGGGTCGACCGGGCGACGGGCCAACGTGGCTGGGGGGCCGCCTATTTTCGGCCGGAAAGCCATGCTGAGCTCATTGCACGACCGTTGATTCCGGATTCTCGCGATACAAACCCGCTGCTAGGGTTTTAGCTCGCGCCAGCCTTTTCACGGAAAGCGGTGAACCCGCCACCCATATCACCACGGACCAGGTTCAGCTTGCAGGAATCCCGCCACCGCCACACCCAGCGGAATTTCACCGATTCTTCGCAACTTGCACTATGCGACTGCCGCCCCCGGGAAAGAGCCTTCACTTCCACGCTAAAGCTTCTCTTTGGGGGCTGCACGTCGAGGCCAGCGTCGAGCTGCCAGTGCAGTACGGACGCATGCCTGTTCCCTTAGAGGCCATCTCATTTGGGTGGTTGGGTAGGCTGTCGGTCGTGGTGGGGATTGTTGAGCGGCTGGTGCCGGACGAGTTGTGGGAGTTGTTCCAGC
>NZ_JBEYXK010000071.1:0-36540 GCF_040645035.1 Streptomyces sp. NPDC046876
GGTGGCTCTCGAAGCGGGTTCGATTCCCGCCATCTCCACTCATCCCATGTGGGCCAAGGCCCCGCCGCCCTCCCGGGCGGCGGGGCCTTCGTCATGCCCGGGGCCGTGCACCGCGGTCAGTCGGTGTAGTGATAGCGAGCCTTGAGGATCTTCACTTCCTTCTCGTCGGCTCGGTAGACGAGGCGGTGTTCGTCGTCGATCCGGCGGGACCAGTAGCCGGAGAGGTCCCCCTTGAGCGGCTCGGGTTTCCCGATGCCCTCGAACGGCGCGCGTTGGATTTCTCCGATCAGCCGGACGATCCGCTTGGCCATCTTCCGGTCCGCCGCCAGCCAGAACAGGAAGTCCTCCCATGCGGCCGGGTCGAAGTGGACGCTCCTCACTCCTCACCGGCCAGGGACTGCAGCTCCTCCATGGTCTTGGTGACGGACTCCGTGGCGGCGCGGTCGCGGGCGACCGCCTCCATGAGGCGGCGGGCATTCGCGGGAGAGCGCAGCAGGTGGACGGTCTCCTGCCACGAGTCGTAGTCCTCGGCCGACATGAGGACCGCATCCCCGTTCTTGGAGCTGATCCGCACCGGAGTGTGGTCGTTGTTGACACGCTCGATGAGGGGGAAAAGGGTCTTCCGGGCTTCGCTGGCGCTTATGGGCATGAGAGCACGTTCCCTTCAGGGCGGTACGGGAATACGGTACCGGACAGGTACCGACTTCCGGTACCGGACCGCGCCTAAGGCCGCCTGAGGCGGGTGGCCGCGGCCAGGGACGCCAGGGCTGCTGCTGCGGGGAGGGCGTAGGGGGTGGTGGTGCCGTAGTGGTCGACCGCGGCTCCGGCCGAGGCCGAGCCCGCGGCGATGCCCGCCATGATCGCGGTGACCGCCAGGGTCATGCCCTCGTTGAGGCGGGCCTGCGGGGTGGCGGCGTGGATGCGGGACATCGCCGTGACCATCACCGGGGCCGTGGCCGTGCCGGCCAGGAGGAGGGCGCCGCCCAGCAGTGCCACCGAGCCGGTTGCGGCTGCCGCCCAGGGCAGGCACATGGCCACCGCCAGGGCGGTCAGGCAGGTGCCCAGGCTGCGGGCGCGCACGGTGCCGTACAGCAGGCCCGCCGCGCAGGAGCCCGCCGCCTGCAGGGCGAGGACCAGGCCGACGGAGGCGCCCAGCCCGTGCGCCTTCAGGTACGCGATCGAGGTGACCTCCATCGCGCCGAACACCACGCCCAGCGGGAGGAAGAGGGCGAGGAGCGGGTAGAGGGCGCGCAGGGGCGAGCCCCGGCGGGCGGTCCGTGCGGGCGGCGGCTCCGTGGCGCGCTGCGAGGTGAACAGCAGCATGCCCGCCAGGAGCAGCGCTGCGCCCGTGACGGTGCCCGCCTCCGGGAAGGCGGCCGAGCACAGGAAGGCCGCCACCACCGGGCCGAGCATGAAGCACAGCTCGTCGGCGGCCTGCTCGAAGGCCATCGCCGTGTGGTGCTCGGCGCCGGAGCCGCCCAGCAGGTGGGTCCAGCGGGCCCGGGACATGCCGCCGATGTTCGGGGTGGTCGCCGTGGCCGCGTACGAGGCGAAGAGGGTCCAGGCCGGGGCCCCGTACCGGACGCACAGCACCAGCGAGAGGGAGCCCAGGACGGCGATCAGCGTGGCCGGTACGGCGATGCGGGCCTGGCCGTGGCGGTCGATCAGGCGGGCGGTCCACGGGGCGACCAGGGCGGTGGCCGCCAGGCCGACCGCGGTGACCGAGCCCGCCAGGGCGTACGAGCCGCGCCGGCCGGCGATCATCATGACCGCGCTGACGGCGAACATCCCCATGGGCAGCCGCGCCAGCAGGTTCCCCGCGGTGAAGGCGCGGGTGCCGGGCCGGGCGAACAGCCGGGCGTACGGGCCCGGGGCGGCGGCCCTGCGGGCGCTGCGGCGCGGGGGAGCGGCGAGGACCAGCGTGGAGCCGGTCACGGTCATACGGGCGGCGGAAGGGGCGGTGTCGGCGGTGTGCGGCATGGTGTCCACGATCCGGCCCGGCGGCGGACCGCGTCCAACACCGATCGGCTGCCGATTCACCGGTTCTTGTTGTTAGTCTCGCCCGGTGAACCCCCGCGATGTGGAACCCCGGCTGCTGCGCGCCTTCGCCGCCGTCGCCGAGGAGCTGCACTTCACCCGCGCCGCCGCCCGCCTCTACACCGCCCAGCAGGCGCTCAGCAGGGACGTGCGGCGCCTCGAACAGGCCCTGGGCGCCCCCCTGTTCGTCCGCACCACCCGCGCCGTCGAGCTCACCGCCGACGGGGAGCGGCTGCTGCCGCTGGCCCGCCGCGTGCTCACCGCGCACGACGAGCTCGCCGCCGCGTTCGCCGGCCCCCGCCCGCTCCTGGTCGACGTCAACACCGACGGGCCGGGCAGCGCCCGCACCGTACTGGAGCGGGCCCGCGAACTCGCCCCCGACTGCGAGCTGATGGCCCGCTTCGAGAGCGGGCTCACCCACGCCGCCGCCGAGGTCGCCGCCGGCCGGCTGGACGTCGCGTTCGGGTACGCGGAGGGCCTCGACCCGGCGCTGCGCGGCCGCCTCGCCCACCGGCTCGTGCGCTACGAGCCGCTCGCCGTGCTGCTGCCGGAGGGGCACCCGCTGGCCGCGCTGCCCCGCGTACCGCTCGACGCGCTGGCCGGGGAGCGGGTGTACGCCGGGGCCGGGAACCCGCGGACCCTGGAGTGGACCCGCCTCGCCCGCGAGCTGTTCCAGGGGCGCGGCATCGCGCTCGCGCCGCCCGCCCCCGTGGCGGTGGGCAAGGAGGAGTTCCGCCGGGTCATGGCCAAGACCCGCAACCCGGTGCTGGCCAGCGTGGAGTTCCTCGACCTGCCCGGGTGCGTCAAGCGGCCGCTGGTCGACCCGGTGCCGCTCTCCCCGCTGTCGATGGTGTGGCGCAAGGGATTCGGCCACCCCGGCCTCGACGCCCTGCACCGGGCCGCGGCCCGCCTCGCCGCCGACCGCGGCTGGCTGGACGCGCCCGCCGGGAGCTGGCTGCCCGGCGGGCTCACAGGCCCTCCCGGCAGCGGGTGAGTGCAAGGTTTCCCCCCGGTCATCCGGCGGGGACCGAGGCCGAAACGCGCCGTTCCTACGGTCGGCACCACGGACCGACAGCTGTGGAGGCGCGTGATGACCACCCGTACGACCGCACCGCACGAAGGAGGCCGCACAGGCCGCTGGATCGAACGGTGGGACCCCGAGGACGAGTCCTTCTGGAAGGAGTCCGGGGAGCGCATCGCCCGCCGCAACCTGCTGTGGTCGGTGTTCTCGGAGCACATCGGGTTCTCCATCTGGTCCCTGTGGTCCGTGATGGTGCTGTTCATGGGCCCGGCGTACGGGATCGACCCGGCCGGCAAGTTCTTCCTGATCGCGACGGCCACCTGCGTCGGCGCCCTCGTCCGCATCCCCTACACCTTCGCCGTCGCCCGCTTCGGCGGCCGGAACTGGACGGTCGTCAGCGCCCTGCTGCTGCTCGCGCCCACCGCGGCCGCCCTGGTGGTCATGGAGCCCGGGACCCCGTACGGCACCTTCCTGGCCGTGGCCGCCCTCACCGGCGTCGGCGGCGGGAACTTCGCCTCCTCCATGACGAACATCAACGCCTTCTTCCCGCTGCGCAAGAAGGGCTGGGCGCTCGGCCTGAACGCGGGCGGCGGCAACATCGGCGTGCCCGTGGTGCAGCTCGCCGCCCTCCTCGTCATCGGCACCGCCGGGGCCGGCCACCCGCGACTGCTGCTCGCCGCGTACCTGCCGCTGATCGTGGCCGCGGCCGTCTTCGCCCTGCTGCGGATGGACAACCTGGCGCCCGTGCGCAGCGACGGCGGCGCCGTCCGCGAGGCCGTCCGCGAGGCCCACACCTGGATCATGGCCTTCCTCTACGTCGGCACCTTCGGCTCCTTCATCGGCTACAGCTTCGCCTTCGGGCTCGTGCTCCAGACGCAGTTCGGCCGGACCCCGCTGCAGGCCGCCTCCCTCACCTTCATCGGGCCGCTGCTCGGCTCGCTGGTCCGGCCGGTGGGCGGCGCGCTCGCCGACCGCTTCGGCGGCGCCCGCATCACGCTCGGGGTCTTCGTGGCGATGGCCGCCGCCACCGGGGTCGTCGTCGCCGCCTCGCTGCGCGAGTCGCTGCCCGTCTTCCTCGTCGGCTTCGTCGCCCTGTTCGTCCTCAGCGGCATCGGCAACGGCTCCACGTACAAGATGATCCCGGGCATCTTCCAGGCCAAGGCGCTGGCCCGCGGCATGAGCGGCGAGGACGCGGCCGCGTACGGGCGCCGGCTCTCCGGAGCCTCCATGGGGCTCATCGGCGCGGTCGGCGCGCTCGGCGGGCTCGGCATCAACCTCGTCTTCCGCGAGGCGTTCCGGGCCTCGGGATCGGGGACCGCGGCCTTCGTCACCTTCCTCGGCTTCTACGCGGTGTGCTGCGCGGTCACCTGGGCGGTATACCTTCGCCGGCCCGCGGCCGCACCCCTGCCGGAAGCCGGTGCGGCGGCGAAGCCGCAGCTCACGTCGGTGTAACAGCGGTTAACGGCCACGAAATACGGTGGAACCGGGCCTGACACGCAGAGTTGACAGGCTCGGTACCCGATGCTCGACACGCGGGCGCGCACCAGGTAACGACCACGGGCAAGGCAGGTCACATGGACGACGACACGCACACCGCCGCTGCCGCCGCTGCCGGTTCCGACGCCACGGAGGCCGGTACGGACACCGCGGCCGCCGTCGGCGCGGGCCCGCTCGCCGGGTTCACCGTCGGCGTCACCGCCGCCCGGCGCGCCGACGACCTGATCGCCCTGCTGCGCCGCCGCGGCGCCACCGTCCTGCACGCCCCCGCCCTGCGGATCGTGCCGCTGGCCGACGACGGCGAACTCCTCGCCGCCACGAGGCGACTGCTCGCCTCCCCGCCCGACGCGGTGGTCGCCACCACCGCCATCGGCTTCCGCGGCTGGATCGAGGCCGCCGACGGCTGGGGCATCGGCGAGGAGCTCCTCGGCCGGCTGCGGGCCGCCGAACTCCTCGCCCGCGGGCCCAAGGTCAAGGGCGCCATCCGGGCCGCCGGGCTCGTCGAGGCCTGGTCCCCGCAGTCCGAGTCCCTCGCCGAGGTCCTCGACCGGATGCTGGCCGCCGGCGTCGCCGGCCGGCGCATCGCGATCCAGCTCCACGGGGAGCCGCTGCCCGGCTTCGTCGAGGCCCTGCGCGACGGCGGGGCCGACGTCGTCGTGGTCCCCGTGTACCGGTGGATGCCCCCCGAGGACCCCGGCCCGCTGGACCGGCTCCTCGACGCCCTGGTGGGCGGCGGCATCGACGCCGTCAGCTTCACCTCCGCCCCCGCGGCCGCCTCGCTGCTGTCACGGGCCGAACAGCGCGGGCTCGCCGAACCGGTGCTGGCCGCGCTGCGGGGCCAGGTGCTCCCCGCCTGCGTCGGGCCCGTCACCGCCGTCCCGCTCCAGGCCCACGGCATCGACACCGTCCAGCCGGAGCGGTTCCGGCTCGGGCCGCTGGTGCAGCTGCTGTGCCAGGAGCTTCCGGGGCGGGCCCGGGTGCTGCCCGTCGCCGGGCACCGCCTGGAGATCCGCGGCCACGCCGTCCTCGTCGACGCCGGGCTGCGCCCCGTACCGCCCGCCGGGATGGCCCTGCTGCGGGCCCTGGCCCGGCGGCCCGGGTGGGTCGTCTCCCGCGCCGACCTGCTGCGGGCCCTGCCGGGCTCCGGCCGGGACGAGCACGCCGTGGAGACGGCCATGGCCCGGCTGCGGGGGGCGCTCGGCGCGGCCAACCTGATCCAGACGGTGGTCAAGCGGGGCTATCGCCTGGCGCTGGACGCCGGCGACTGCACCCCGGAACGCTGACCCCCGCGGCTCCGCCGCCCCTGTCCCGCTGCGCGGGGCCCAGTTCCCCTCCCCGCCCCTTCTCCCCCAGCTACCGCTGGGAGGTGCCCCCAGAAACCGGATCCTGCGGCCCCGGCCCCCGCCCGCCTCGCTCGCCAGCGCGGCTCAAAGATTCGGGGCTCCGCCCCGGACCCCGCGCCTCAAACGCCGGCGAGGCTGGATTTCCGCCAGGCGGCGCTGGACGGTGCCGGCGGGGCTGGAATTGCCGCGCAGCGGCACAATCCAGCCCGCGCGGCGTTTGAGCGCACCGGGCGCGGAGCGCACGGAACGGGGGCCGGGGCGTCAGCCCCGGTTTCTGGGGGCACCTCCCAGCGGTAGCTGGGGGAGAAGGGGCGGGGTGGGAGCGGCTCCGCGCAGCGGCGCCCGGGCTCCGCACCCGGTGCGCTCAGACGCCGCGCGGGCCGGATCAAGGGCTGGCCGCCGTGCGCGCGTTCGGTTAGCGTGCCCGGATGATCATTGACGGGGTGGGGATGAGGTGCGTCGACGTCGCCGACGCCGCCGGACTGGCCGACGCACTGACGCGCAACCGGGCGTACATGGCGCCCTTCGAGCCGCGGCGCGACGAGGCGTTCTACACCGAGGCCGGCCAGCGCGCCCGCATCGAGGCCTTGCTGGAGGATCACGAGGGCGGCCGCCTGGTCCCGTACCTCCTGGTCGAGGAGGCCGGCGGCACGCCCATCGGCATGATGAACCTCGGCAGCATCGCCCTCGGCCCCTTCCGCAGCGGCGGCGTCGGCTACTGGGTCGACCAGGCATGGAACGGCAAGGGCGTGGCCACCGCCGCCCTCCTGGAGGTCTGCCGGATCGCCCGCGACGAGCTCGGCCTGCACCGGGTGGAGGCCGGCACACTCGTCGACAACACCGCCTCCCAGCGCGTCCTGGCCAAGGCGGGCTTCGAGCAGATCGGGCTGGCCCCCAAGTACCTGCACATCAACGGCGCCTGGCGCGACCACCGCCTCTTCCAGCGGCTCCTGCACGACGACCCGCCGATGTAGCTCCGCCGCCCGTACGGGGGGTTCCGCATCGACGCGTCGAGGGGCACTCTGAAGGCCGCGGCCCTGGACCAGAGGCGGTGACGGTCATGTGGTTCGACTCCGGGCGGATCTGCCTGGACCTGGTGGCCACCGGCGCCGCCCCCGCGGGCGCCGAGCAGATCGAGGACGGAGACGGGCTGCGGCTGTGGCTCGCCGGAGCCGGGCTCGTCCCCGACCGGACGCCGCTCGCCCGGGTCGGCCCCGACTGGGTGGCCGCCTTCCGGGTGCTCCGCGCCGACGTGGGCAGCCTCGTGCGCGCCGCCCTCGCCGGAGCCGGGCCCGACGGGGCCGCGCTCGCCCGGGTCAACGCGCTGGCCGCCGGCCCACCCCCCGGACTGTGTGCCGTCCCCGACCGCGAGGGGCACCTCGTACGGGAGCTGTGCGGCGGCGTGGAGTGCGGTGCGCTGCTCGCCGCGGTCGCCCGCGACGCCGTGGAACTGCTCACCGACCCCGGCGACCGGGCCCTGCTGCGCGCCTGCGCCGGGGACGGCTGCACCCGCGTCTACCTGGACACCTCCCGCGGCCACCGGCGCCGCTGGTGCTCCAGCGAGCTGTGCGGCAACCGCGAGCGCGTCGCCCGCCACCGGCGCCGCGTCCTCGCAGCCCGCCCCGACCGGTGATCTTCGCCCGGCCACCGGAACGGGCGTGCGGACCGGGCGCGGATTCGCGTACGGTTGACGGTCGCCCATGCACGTCAGAAGGGGGCCTTGGTGGCCGCGCAGGATGCCGCTGTCGACAGCACGGCGGATTCCGTCCGCGATCGGGAGATCGCGATCGAGCAGACGCACCTGGACCAGGTGTACCGCCGCCTCGAGGAGAAGATCGACGAGGCCGAGTTCCTCATGAACGACGCGGCCAAGCGCGGCCAGGTCGGCACGCCCGGCGCGCTGGCCGAGCGCGACGCGCAGGTCTTCCGGGCCGGGATCCACCTCAACCGGCTGAACAACGAGTTCGAGGACTTCCTCTTCGGCCGCATCGACCTCGTCCTCGGCAAGGACGGCGAGCGCGGCCCGGACGGCGCCTACACCTCCGTCGCCCCCGCCGACGACGCGATCCGCGAGGACCTGACGGCCGACATCGCCGAGACCCTGCACATCGGCCGCATCGGCGTCCTCGACGCCGACTACTCGCCGCTGGTCATCGACTGGCGCGCGCCGGCCGCCGCGCCGTTCTACCGGTCCACGCCCAAGGACCCCGGCCGCGTCGTGCGCCGCCGCGTCATCCGCTCCAAGGGCCGCAAGGTCCTCGGCGTCGAGGACGACCTGATGCGCCCGGAGGTCACCGCCTTCCTCGACGGGCGCGAGCTGCCCGCCATCGGCGACGGCGCCCTCATGGCCGCGCTCGGCCGGGCCCGTACGCACACGATGCGCGACATCGTCTCGTCCATCCAGGCCGAGCAGGACCTCGTCATCCGGGCCCCCGCCGCCTCCGTCGCCGAGGTCGCCGGCGGACCGGGCACCGGCAAGACCGCCGTCGCCCTGCACCGCGCCGCCTACCTGCTCTACCAGGACCGGCGCCGCTACGCGGGCGGCATCCTGATCGTCTCGCCGACCCCGCTGCTCGTCGCGTACACCGAGGGCGTCCTGCCCTCGCTCGGCGAGGAGGGCCAGGTCGCCATCCGCGCGCTGGGCTCGCTGGTCGACGGCGCCGAGGCCACCGCGTACGACGAGCCCGCCGTGGCCCGCATCAAGGGCTCCTCCCGGATGCTGAAGGTGCTCCGCAAGGCCGTCCGCGGCGCCCTCGAGCTCGGCGACGCGCCCGAGCGGCTGCGCGTCGTCGCCTTCGGGCAGCGCCAGGAGCTGGAGGCCGCCGAGCTGGACCGGATCCGGCAGAACGTCCTCGGCGGCACCGCCCCGGTCAACCTGCTGCGCCCGCGCGCCCGCAAGCTCCTGCTCGACGCCCTGTACGCCAAGACCGGCGCGGCCGGCCGGCACAGCGACCCGGAGCTCGCCGCCGAACTGCGCTCGGCGTTCGACGAGGACATCTCCACGGAGGACGTCTTCATCGACTTCCTGAACGCCTGGTGGCCCGAGCTGACCCCGCGCGGGGTCCTCGCCGCCCTGGCCGACGAACGGCGGCTCTCCCGCTGGTCGCGCCGGGTGCTGAACCCGCGCGAGGCCCGCCGCATGGCGCGCTCGCTGCGCCGCATCGGCCCGGACGGCCGCGGTCCGCTCTCCGTGCACGACGTGGCGCTGCTCGACGAGCTGCAGCAGCTGCTCGGCGCCCCGGCCCGGCCCAAGCGCAAGCGGGAGCTGGACCCGCTGGACCAGCTCACCGGGCTGGAGGAGCTGATGCCGACCCGCGAGGAGACCCAGTGGGAGCGGGCCGAGCGGCTCGCGGCGGAGCGCACCGAGTACGCGCACGTGATCGTCGACGAGGCGCAGGACCTGACGCCGATGCAGTGGCGGATGGTCGGCCGGCGCGGCCGGCACGGCACCTGGACGGTGGTCGGCGACCCGGCGCAGTCCTCGTGGATCGACCTGGAGGAGGCGGCCGCCGCCCGTGACGAGGCCCTCGGGACCCGGCCGCGCCGGCGCTTCACCCTCACGGTGAACTACCGCAACCCCGCGGAGGTCGCCGAGATCGCGGCCCGCGTGCTGCGCCTGGCGATGCCCGGCATGGAGCCGCCGACCGCGGTGCGCTCGACCGGTCTGGAGCCCCGCTTCACGGCCGCCGGGGGCGATCTCGGGGCCGTGGTGCGCGAGGAGACGCGGCGGCTGCTGGAGCAGGTGGACGGCACCGTCGGCGTGGTGGTCTCCATGGACCGGCGCGCCGAGGCCGCCGGCTGGCTGGCGGAGCTGGGCGAGCGGGCGGTGGCCCTGGGCAGCCTGGAGGCCAAGGGCCTGGAGTACGACGCCACCGTGGTGGTCTCCCCGGCGGAGATCGCCGGCGGCACCACCCGCGAGGAGGTCGAGGCCGGCGAGTCCCCGGCGGGTCTGCGGGTGCTGTACGTGGCGCTGACGCGCGCGACGCAGCAGCTGACGGTGATCTCCACCGACCGCGACGAGCCCGACGCGGCCGGCGTGCCGTCGCTGCTGCGGGCGTAGCGGGGTCATCGCCCGGCCCCGATGGGCCGGATGGCCCGCGGCCACCCGCGTGGTGAGACGAGGCCGACCGCCCCGAGGGGGCACGGCCCTGCCGATCCTTTGTTAGCCTGGGTACGACACCGGCTCGATCCAAGCCCCCGGGCCCAACCTTCGTCGCTTAGAGCGACCACTTGCCGCGAGGCGAGCATGGCGGGTCGGTGTCATAGACGTACGTTCCACCAGGTCCGCGCTCCCGGTTTTCCGGGGGCGCGGACCTTTTTCGTAGCGGGCTACGCTTCCCCGACCCCGATCTATCTCGTATGGTGGAAGAGTCTTTCCGAATTTCGTACCGAGTTACCTGCTACTGACCGGTAGGTGGGACGATCGGACAACAGGTCCTGCCACACCTGCCGTGTAGCGGGGCCCTGTGCGTAACAGAAGAAACAGGGACAGAAGAGGAACACGGCCATGGCAACGGCGCCCAGCGTCTCGTACTCGATGACGGTCCGCCTGGAAGTGCCCGCGAGCGGAACCGCGGTCTCCCAGCTCACCACCGCCGTGGAGTCGTCCGGTGGCTCGGTCACCGGCCTCGATGTGACCGCCTCCGGCCACGAGAAGCTCCGGATCGACGTCACCATCGCCGCGACCTCCACCGCACACGCCGACGAGATCGTCGGCAAGCTCCGCGGCATCGAGGGCGTCAGCCTGGGCAAGGTCTCCGACCGCACCTTCCTGATGCACCTCGGCGGCAAGATCGAGATGGCGTCCAAGCACCCCATCCGCAACCGCGACGACCTCTCGATGATCTACACCCCCGGCGTCGCCCGCGTGTGCATGGCGATCGCCGAGAACCCCGAGGACGCGCGCCGCCTCACCATCAAGCGCAACTCCGTCGCAGTCGTGACGGACGGCTCCGCCGTCCTGGGCCTGGGCAACATCGGCCCGAAGGCCGCGCTCCCGGTCATGGAGGGCAAGGCGGCCCTCTTCAAGCGCTTCGCGGGCATCGACGCCTGGCCGATCTGCCTGGACACCCAGGACAGCGACGAGATCGTCGCCATCGTCAAGGCCATCGCCCCCGGCTTCGCCGGCATCAACCTCGAGGACATCTCCGCGCCGCGCTGCTTCGAGATCGAGGCCCGGCTGCGCGAGGCCCTGGACATCCCGGTCTTCCACGACGATCAGCACGGCACCGCCATCGTCGTCCTCGCCGCCCTCACCAACGCACTTCGCGTCGTGGGCAAGGCAGTTGGGGACGTGAAGGTCGTCATGTCGGGCGCCGGCGCGGCCGGTACCGCCATCCTGAAGCTGCTCCTGGCCGCCGGCGTGAAGAACGTCGTGAGCGCCGACATCCACGGCGTGGTGCACGCGGGCCGCCCCGACCTGGTCGACGCCGACGAGGACTCGCCGCTGCGCTGGATCGCGGACAACACCAACCCCGAGGGCTACACGGGCACTCTGAAGGAGGCCGTGGTCGGCGCCGACGTGTTCATCGGCGTCTCGGCCCCCAACGTCCTGTCCGGCGAGGACGTCGCCGCGATGGCGGAGGGTGCGATCGTGTTCGCGCTCGCGAACCCGGACCCGGAGGTGGACCCCGCGGTCGCCCGCCAGACCGCCGCCGTCGTGGCCACCGGCCGCTCCGACTTCCCGAACCAGATCAACAACGTGCTGGTCTTCCCCGGCGTGTTCCGCGGCCTGTTGGACGCTCAGTCCCGCACCGTGAACACCGACATGATGCTGGCCGCCGCGAGCGCGCTGGCGGACGTCGTCGGCGAGGACGAGCTGAACGCGAACTACATCATCCCGTCCGTCTTCAACGACAAGGTCGCGGGCGCCGTGGCCGGCGCGGTCCGCAAGGCGGCCCAGGCCGCTGTGACGACGCCCACGTCCGCCTGAGGCCCGTCCCGGCGCGTCGCGGGATGCGGGCCCGCCGGGGCGCCTCTAGGGTTGCGGGGATGCCCACGAGGACCGGGGCCCGCATCCCACCAGTGCGGACGGAGCGTCACCGAGGCGTGACTGTGGCGCTTTTCGTGTGACGTTGGCGGGTGCCGGATTGGCGTTCCCGCCGCTGGTGGGGGCAGGATGCGTAACCGGGCGCGAGGGTCTGACGTTCAGACCCGGGTCCGGGGACTGTCCGAGGGCCCTGGCAGCATCGGCTTCGATCTCACGCCTCCAAGGCAAGTTGAACACGGGAGTACAACATGAACCGCAGTGAGCTGGTGGCCGCTCTGTCCGAGCGCGCCGAGGTGACCCGCAAGGACGCCGACGCCGTTCTGGCCGCGCTCGCCGAGACCGTCGGCGAGATCGTCGCCAAGGGCGACGAGAAGGTCACCATCCCCGGCTTCCTGACCTTCGAGCGCACCCACCGTGCCGCTCGCACCGCGCGCAACCCGCAGACCGGCGACCCCATCCAGATCCCGGCCGGCTACAGCGTGAAGGTCTCCGCGGGCTCCAAGCTCAAGGAAGCCGCCAAGGGCAAGTAAGTCCGCCCTTGTGCCGAGCGCCGCACGGGCGCTCGGGACGGCAGGCGTGTGCGGGCGTGCGCGAGTCGTGCAGCGCGCCGCTCGGTACGCCGCGCAGGACGCAGAAGCGCCGAAGGGCGGCCACCCGGTGGGGTGGCCGCCCTTCGGCCTGTTCAGGGGCCCCTGGGGGGCCGTGGCGGGGCCTCAGACGAGGTCGCCGCCGGGGAGCTCGACCTTGGCTCCCAGCTCCACGAGCTTCTCCATGAAGTTCTCGTAGCCGCGGTTGATGAGGTCGATGCCGTGGACCCGCGAGGTGCCCTCGGCCGCCAGCGCCGCGATCAGGTACGAGAACCCGCCGCGCAGGTCGGGGATGACCAGGTCGGCGCCCTGCAGCTTGGTGGGGCCGGAGACCACCGCCGAGTGCAGGAAGTTGCGCTGGCCGAAGCGGCACGCCGAGCCGCCCAGGCACTCGCGGTACAGCTGGATGTGAGCACCCATCTGGTTGAGCGCCGAGGTGAAGCCGAGCCGGGACTCGTAGACCGTCTCGTGGACGATCGACAGGCCCGTGGCCTGGGTCAGGGCGACGACCAGCGGCTGCTGCCAGTCGGTCTGGAAGCCGGGGTGGACGTCCGTCTCCAGGGCGATCGCGTTGAGCGGGCCGCCCGGGTGCCAGAAGCGGATGCCCTCGTCGTCGATCTCGAAGGCGCCGCCGACCTTCCTGTACGTGTTCAGGAAGGTCATCATCGAGCGCTGCTGGGCGCCGCGCACGTAGATGTTGCCGCCGGTCGCCAGCGCCGCGGAAGCCCAGGAGGCGGCCTCCAGGCGGTCCGGGAGCGCCTTGTGGTTGTAGCCGCCGAGGCGGTCCACACCGGTGATCCGGATGGTGCGGTCGGTGTCCATCGAGATGATGGCGCCCATCTTCTGCAGGACGCAGATGAGGTCCTCGATCTCCGGCTCGACCGCGGCGTTGCTGAGCTCGGTCACGCCCTCGGCCAGGACGGCCGTGAGCAGCACCTGCTCGGTCGAGCCGACCGAGGGGTACGGGAGGCGGATCTTGCAGCCGCGCAGGCGCTGCGGGGCCTCGAGGTACTGGCCGCCCTCGCGCTTCTCGATGGTCGCGCCGAACTGGCGCAGCACGTCGAAGTGGAAGTCGATCGGCCGGCCGCCGATGTCGCAGCCGCCCAGGCCCGGGATGAAGGCGTGGCCGAGACGGTGCAGCAGCGGGCCGCAGAAGAGGATCGGGATGCGGGACGAGCCCGCGTGGGCGTCGATGTCGGCGACGTTGGCGCTCTCGACGTGCGTCGGGTCCAGGACCAGCTCGCCCGGCTCCTCGCCCGGGCGCACGGTCACGCCGTGCAGCTGGAGCAGGCCGCGGACGACGCGGACGTCGCGGATGTCGGGCACGTTGCGCAGCCGGCTGGGTTCGCTGCCGAGCAGAGCGGCCACCATGGCCTTGGGCACGAGGTTCTTCGCACCGCGGACACGGATCTCGCCCTCGAGCGGGGTTCCGCCATGGACAAGCAGTACGTCGTCACAGTCTGTGCCGGTCATGAATCTCGCGTTCCGGAGGGGTCCTCCCGGCTGTGCCAGGGGGAGGTGGGCAGGGACCAGGGAAAAGGGTAAGGGTCGTCGCCCCGTTGTTCGTAAGGCCGACGCGGCCGTTTGGATGTCATGACTTGGCCACAACACCCTCCGTACCCGCCTCATGGCGGAGTGTCGCATTCCGGGCGGCGGAGCGGTTCCGGAAGGGGCGCCACGCGCTCCTGTCTGCTGCCGTGCGCCCGCGCCTGCGTGCGATTCGGTTTTCCTCCGCTCCCCCTGAAGGGCGAATGTGCGAGATCATGTCGGCATGACCGAGGTGTCCTCCCTGACCGGGCGGCTGCTCGTGGCCACCCCCGCCCTCGCGGACCCGAACTTCGACCGCGCGGTGGTGCTCCTGCTCGACCACGACGAGCAGGGCTCGCTCGGCGTGGTCCTCAACCGGCCGACCCCCGTGGGCGTCGGCGACATCCTCCTGCCCTGGGCGGGCCTCGCCGGCGACCCGGGCGTCGTGTTCCAGGGCGGCCCGGTCGGCCTGGACTCCGCGCTCGGCGTGGCCGTCATCCCGGGCGAGGAGGGGCCGCTCGGCTGGCGCCGGGTGCACGGCGCGATCGGCCTCGTCGACCTGGAGGCCCCGCCGGAGCTCCTGGCCGCGGCCCTGGGCTCGCTGCGGATCTTCGCCGGCTACTCGGGCTGGGGCCCGGGCCAGCTGGAGGACGAGCTCGGCGACGGCGCCTGGTACGTGGTGGAGTCCGAGCCCGGCGACATCTCCTTCCCCGACCCGCAGCGGCTGTGGCGGGCGGTGCTGCGCCGCCAGCGCAGCGACCTGGCCATGGTCGCGACGTACCCGGACGACCCGTCGCTCAACTGACCCGGGCAAGGATCGGTACCCTGGCTTGCATGAGCACTCTTGAGCCCGAGCGCGGGACTGGTACGGGGACCCTCGTAGAGCCGACGCCGCAGGTGTCCCACGGCGACGGCGACCACGAGCGCTTCGCCCACTACGTCCAGAAGGACAAGATCATGGCGAGCGCGCTCGACGGGACCCCCGTCGTCGCGCTCTGCGGCAAGGTCTGGGTGCCGGGCCGGGACCCGAAGAAGTACCCGGTCTGCCCCATGTGCAAGGAGATCTACGAGTCCATGGGCCCCGGCGGGGACAAGGACAAGGGCGGCAAGGACAAGTAGGTCCGCTTCCGCTTCCGGGGGACCGGGGCAGGGCCCCCGGGGTGCGCACACGCGTACCCCGGGGGCCTTCGCCGTACCGGGGCCGTCCGGCTCGCCCGGCGGATCAGGGCCGGACGGGCCGGACGAGCCGGACAGGGCCCTAGGATCGGCGGCGCAACGGAGCAGCACCCTGCGGAACCGGCGTTGCGCCCGGCGCGACGCGGCGACGCGACGCCTGCGAGCGAAGGGCCGACGCATGGACCTGATCCCCGCACCCCTGACCGCCGACTGGCACGAGGACGCGCCGCCGTACGTGTTCGGCCCCGCCCCCGTGCTCGACGCCGCACCCGGCACCGAGGGCACCGCGCGCTGGCTGCGCCGCGAGCTGGGCGCCGCCACCGGCTGGGACCTTCCGCCGGGCGGGCGGCGGGGCACCTCCGGGGGCGACGTGGACGACGGGGGCGACGGGGGCGACGGGGGCGGCGCGGGCGACGGGGACGCGGGAGGCGGGCCGGACCCCGGCCGGATCCGGCTCCGCCTCGACGGGGCGCTCGCCCGGCGCCTCGGCCCCGAGGGGTACGCGCTCACCGTCGACGGCCGCGGCGCGCAGCTGGCCGGGGCCTCGCCCGCAGGCCTGTTCTGGGCCGCTCAGACGCTCCGTCAGCTGCTCGGCCCCGACGCGTACCGGCGCGCGCCCACCCGGGGCGGCGAGCGGGTGTGGAGCCTGCCCCGCGGCACCCTGGAGGACGCCCCCCGCTTCGGCTGGCGCGGGCTGCTGCTCGATGTGGCCCGGCACTTCATGCCCAAGGACGGCGTCCTGCGCTACATCGACCTGCTCGCCGCCCACAAGCTCAACGTCCTGCACCTGCACCTGACGGACGACCAGGGATGGCGCATCGAGATCCGGCGCCACCCGCGGCTCACCGAGGTCGGCGCCTGGCGGCCGCGCAGCCGCCGGGGCCACCGGGCCTCGCCGCTGTGGGACGAGACCCCGCACGGCGGCTTCTACACCCACGACGACATCCGCGAGATCGTCGCGTACGCCGCCGAGCGGCACGTCCGGGTGGTCCCGGAGATCGACGTACCGGGTCACTCCCAGGCCGCGATCGCCGCATACCCCGAACTGGGGAACACCGACGTGGTCGACACGGCGGCGCTGGGCGTGTGGGACGACTGGGGGATCAGCGAGAACGTCCTCGCGCCCGGCGAGGACGTGCTGCGCTTCTACGAGGGCGTGTTCGAGGAGGTCCTGGAGCTGTTCCCGGCGGACGTCTCGCCGTTCGTGCACGTGGGCGGCGACGAATGCCCCAAGGCGCAGTGGCGCGCCTCGCCGGCCGCGCAGGCGCGGATCCGGGAGCTGGGCGTGGACGGCGAGGAGGGGCTTCAGTCCTGGTTCGTGCGGCACTTCGACGGCTGGCTGGCGGCGCGCGGACGGCGCCTGATCGGCTGGGACGAGATCCTGGAGGGCGGGCTCGCGCCGGGCGCGGCGGTGTCCTCCTGGCGCGGCTACGCGGGCGGGATCGCCGCCGCCGTGGCCGGGCACGACGTGGTGATGTGCCCCGAGCAGCAGGTCTACCTGGACCACCGTCAGGCGCCGGGCCCCGAAGAGCCGGTGCCGATCGGGTACGTGCGCACCCCGGAGGACGTCTACCGCTTCGAGCCAGTGCCGCCCGCACTGTCCGGGACGGCGGCCGCGGCCCGGGTGCTGGGTGCGCAGGCGAACGTGTGGACCGAGGTGGCGGAGAACCGGAGCCGGGTCGACTACCAGGTGTTCCCGCGGTTGGCGGCGTTCGCGGAGGCGGTGTGGTCGCGGCTGCCGGCGCCCGCCGAGCGGGACTACGCGGGCTTCGAGGCGCGGATGGCGGGCCACCGGCGGCGGTTGGACGCCCTCGGCGTCGACCACCGGCCGCCCGGCGGGCCGTTGCCGTGGCAGCGGCGGCCGGGCGTGCTCGGCCGCCCGATCGAGGGTCCCCCGCCGAACGCGTGACCGGGCGCGCGGGGGGCGCGGGGGAGCCGGGGCGCGGGGCAGCGGCGCGGCCGGCGGTGCGGATCCCGGTGGAGCTTCGTGGATCTTCGTGGAGCTCCGGGGAACTCCTGATCAATCCGGGGCGTCTTACGTTCTCGGGGGTTGTCGGGAACTCTGCGGAACTCTCCGGAACTCTCCCCCGATCACGGCGTATTGCATCATTTCCGGCGATTCCGTCGTTCGTGCCGATTCGGTTGATACGGGGGAAAGCGGACGGTCGGGAGCTCGAAGGGGCGCCCGGCGGACCCTCGCGCCGGGCGGTGGGGAAGATGTGCCAGAGTTGCCACCTCCCGGCGGTGAGCACGTACCGTACGGCGGACAGGCGTGAGCGCCGTGACCGGGACATCGGGAAGGGGCAGCTGGGTTGACCACGCACGCACCGCACACACCGCAGGCGGCGCAGTCCGTGATGCTGCCGGCCTCACTCGAGGAGGCCGTGGCGGCTCTCGCCGCCATGCCCGCCGCCGTGCCCGTGGCCGGCGGCACCGACCTCATGGCCGCCGTCAACGCCGGGCTGCTGCGGCCCGCCGGACTGGTGAGCCTCGGCCGGATCAACGAGATCCGCGGCTGGCAGTACCAGGAGGACGGGCACGCACTGCTCGGCGCGGGCCTGACCCACGCCCGCATGGGCCGACCGGACTTCGCCGCGCTGATGCCCGCACTGGCCGCCGCCGCGCGCGCCGCCGGACCGCCGCAGATCCGCAACGCCGGCACCCTCGGCGGCAACATCGCCAGCGCCGCGCCGACGGGCGACGCGCTGCCCGTGCTGGCCGCGCTGGAGGCCGTCCTCGTCATCGTCGGCCCGGGCGGGACGCGCCGGGAGATCCCGGTCTCGTACCTGCTCGCGGGCCGCGAGATGCTGCGGCCCGGGGAGCTGATCGGCTTCGTGCGCGTGCCGCTGCTGCACGCGCCGCAGGTCTTCCTGAAGGCCACCGGGCGCACCGGTCCGGGGCGCGCCGTGGCGTCCGTGGGGCTCGTACTGGACCCCGCGCGCCGGGGCGTGCGCATCGCCGTGGGCGCGGTCGCCCCGATGCCGCTGCGGCCGCTGGAGGCCGAGCAGTGGGTGGCCTCGCTCATCGACTGGGACGGGGAGCGGACCCTGGCCCCCGAAGCGCTGGAGGCCTTCGGCGACTACGTCGCGGCCGCCTGCGTACCCGACCAGGGGGAACCTGTGGCTCCGGGCGTGCTGCACCTGCGGCGCACCGTGGCCGTGCTGGCACGGAGGGCCCTGGGGAGGGCGCTGACCTCATGAGTGAGAACGAGAACGTGAGCGGAACGACGGGGGACGCGGGCCGGCCCGCCGCCGCGTGGGGCTGGGAGCCGGTGCCGCAGGGCGCCGGGTTCGACTCCGACGCGACGGCGTTCGTCAGCCTGCCGCCGGAGATGCTGGACGCGCTCGGCACGGGCGAGCCGCTGGCCGCGCCCGGGCACGGGTACGTCCCGCCGCCGATGATCCATCCGCTGGGGGCCGCCACGACGGACCCGGCGGCCACGGGGACCTGGACGCTCCCGGCGCAGTGGCCGGACGCGCCGGGGAACGCGGGCGACACCGGTGTGCCGGCCGGGGCTGCGGCTCCGGCTGCGGCGCCGGTCGGCGGGCCGATCCCGGCGTCGATCCCGATCCCGGCGTCGGTCGCCGCGGCGTTCGCGGACGCGGGTCCGGAGGCGGCGGTGGCCGGGTCCGGGCCCGGGTCCGAGGGTGTCGCCGAGGGCGAGGAGGACCCCGGGGCCACGGCCGAGTGGCAGTTCCCCGACGCGGTGCGGGAGGCCGAGCCGATCGCCACGGGCCAGTGGACCCTGCCGGAACTCGGCGAGGAGACGGGCGAGTTCCGCCCGGACACCCTGCACGCCGACTGGAGCCAGGCCCCCGCGACCCTGCCTGGCGGCGCCCCCGCCCCGTGGGCGACGCACCCCGGCTTCGAGAGCGCGCGGGCCGACGCCCCGCTGAGCTCGGGTGTCCTGCCCGACGCCCCGCTGAGCTCGGGCGTCCTGCCCGACGCCCAGGGCGCCACCCCCGGCACCTCGGGCGCGGGCCTGCGCCGCCTCGGCGGCCCCGGCGTCGGCGCCCCGAACCGCGGTCCGCGCGTCCTGGGCGGCCCCGGCGTGGGCACCCTCCCGGAGGGCGACCCGGCGCACGTCGCCGCGGCCGCGCCCGCCCACGCGGACCCGGCGGGCCCGTTCCCGCACGCGCACGAACACGCCCCGGCGGCGCCCGCGGGCACCCGGCCGGCCGATGCGGCCGCGCAGTACGCCGGCCCGGCCGACGGCCACGGCCACGGCGCGTTCGCCGCGCCCCACACCCCGGACGCCGAGACCACCCGTCCCCCGGCCGACGCGAACGGCCTGACCCGGCCCTACGTGCGGGCCCACGCCGCCGACCACGGCCACGCGCAGGCGGGAGCCGAGGAGCACGGCGAGAGCTACGCCCAGGCCCAGCCCGGCCCCGTCCCGGCTGCCACCGACGGGCCCGGCCGGCCTTACGCGCAGGGCCCGGCCGGCGGCCACGGCCCGGCGGACGCCTACGGGCTGCCGGGCGCTCACGGTCCGGCTGCCACGGACGGGCACGGCGAGGCCTACGTGCAGGGCGCGGCCGGCGGCCACGGCCCGGCGGAGGCCCACGGTCCGGCTGCAACCGACGGGCACGGCCAGTCGTTCGCGCAGCTCCAGGCCGGCGGCCACGGCCCGGCGGACGCCTACGGGCTGCCCGGTGCTCACGGTCCGGGTGGGACCGACGGGCACGGCGAGGTCTACGTGCAGGGCGCGGCCGACGGCCACGCCGGAGCGGAGGCCCACGGCCCGGCCGGCGCTCACGGTCCGGGTGCCACCGACGGGCACGGTCAGTCGTACGCGCAGGCTCCGGCCGACGGCCGTGGCCCGGCCGAGGCCTACGGGCTGCCCGGTGCTCACGGTCCGGGTGGGACCGACGGGCACGGCGAGGTCTACGTGCAGGGCGCGGCCGACGGCCACGGCCCGGCGGAGCCCCACGGCCCGGCCGACACCGACGGGCACGGCCAGCCGTACGCGCAGGCTCTTGCCGACGGTCGTGGCGCGGCCGAGGCCTACGGGCTGCCCGGCGCTCACGGTCCGGCCGCCACCGACGGGTACGGCGAGGCCTACGTGCAGGGCCCGGCCGACGGCCACGGCCCCGCTGGCACCGACGGGCACGGCCAGCCGTACGCGCAGGTCCTGGCCGACGGCCAGTCCTACGCCGCGGCCACCGCCGCAGGCCACGGCCCGGCCGACACCGACGGCCACGGCCGGCCTTACGCGCAGGCCCACACCGGAGACCACGACACGACCCCTGGCCAGGGCGACACGCACGGCCAGGTGCCGGCCGAAGCCCACGAGGCGGCGGCCGCGCACGACCCGGCCGGTGCCCCCGGCCAGGGCCCCGGCACCGACGGGCACGGCCAGACCTACGCGCACGGCCCGGCCGACGGCCCCGGCGGCACGCTCGGGCGCGGCGAAGCCCTCGCCCACGGCCCGGCCGACGCCCGGGACGAGGGCCACGGGCACACCCTCGGCCGCGGCGACGCCCTCGCGCACGGCGCGGGCGACCCGCACGGCCAGGGCCTGCCCGCCGGGGACGGAGAGGCCGAGGGCCGCGGTGACGGCCGCGGGCAGGCCGACGGCGAGGGCCAGGACCACGGCCCCGGGGACACCCTCGGCGGCGGCTTCGACGCCGCGGCCGCGGCTGCCGCCGCGGAGCCGGACGGTACGGACGGCCCCGGCCCCGGCGCAGCCGCTGCCGGTGGCCCGGGCGAAGCCGGGGCCGCGCCCGCGCCGGGTGCGGACACCGCGGACATCGCCGTGGCACCGCCGGCCGCGGGTACCGCCGAAGGACTCCCGGGCGCGGGGCCCTCGTACGAGGAAGACCAGGCGGCCGCCGCGGCCGTCGCCCATCACGAACACCCGTCTGCGTCCTACGTGCTGCGCGTCAACGGCGCCGACCGCCCCGTCACCGGGGCCTGGATCGGCGAGTCCCTGCTGTACGTGCTGCGCGAGCGCCTCGGCCTCGCGGGCGCCAAGGACGGCTGCTCGCAGGGCGAGTGCGGTGCGTGCGCCGTGCAGGTCGACGGCCGGCTCGTCGCCTCCTGCCTGGTCCCGGCCGCGACGGCCGCGGGCAGCGAGGTCCGTACGGTGGAGGGCCTCGCGAGCGGCGGGGAACTCTCCGACGTGCAGCAGGCGTTGTGCCGTTCGGGTGCGGTGCAGTGCGGATTCTGCGTGCCCGGCATGGCCATGACCATCCACGACCTGCTGGAGGGCAACCACGCCCCCAGCGACCTGGAGACCCGCCAGGCCCTGTGCGGCAACCTGTGCCGCTGCTCCGGCTACAAGGGCGTCCTGGAGGCCGTCCGCGAGGTCGTCGCCGAGCGCGGGGCGACGGCCGCCGCCGAGGCGGAGGCCGAAGGAGCGGGCGCGCCGCATGCGGCGGGCGGCCCACCGGCGGCGGGCATCGAGATGCGCATCCCGCACCAGGCCCAGCCCGGCGAGGGCGGGATCCACCACAACGGAGGCATGGCGTGAGCGGGCAGGACGCGGCGGGCGCGGCAGGGGCGGCGGGCCCGGCAGGCTCGGCGGGCTCGGCGACGGCGACGGCGACGACCACGGTGACCGTCACCACCGGCGCAGCCCCGGGCGGCTCCGGCGCGCCCGGCGGCGGGGCGGCCGAGGCCGCGGAGGCGACCGTACCCCGCGGCATCGGCGCCTCCGTCGCACCCGCCGACGCCCGCGCCAAGACCGAGGGCACCTTCCCGTACGCCGCCGACCTGTGGGCCGAGGGCCTGCTGTGGGCCGCCGTGCTGCGCTCCCCGCACGCCCACGCCCGCATCCTGTCCATCGACACCTCGGCCGCCGCCGAGATGCCCGGCGTGCGCGCCGTCGTCACCCACGCCGACGTCCCCGGCGCCACCACCCACGGCCGGCGCATCGCCGACCGGCCGGTCTTCGCGCACGACGTGGTCCGCCACCACGGCGAGCCCATCGCCGCCGTCGCCGCCGACCACCCCGACACGGCGCGCCTGGCCGCCGCCGCGATCATCGTCGAGTACGAGCTCCTCGACGCCGTCACCGACCCCGAGCAGGCCTTCGGCGCCCCGCCCCTGCACCCCGACGGCAACCTGATCCGGCACATCCCGCTGCGCTACGGCGACCCTGAGGCCACCGGCGAGGTCGTCGTCGAGGGCCTGTACCGCATCGGCCGCCAGGACCCCGCCCCCATCGGCGCCGAGGCCGGGCTCGCCGTGCCCCGGCCCGACGGCGGCGTGGAGATCTACACCGCCTCCACCGACCCGCACCTGGACCGCGACCTGGCCGCCGCCTGCTTCGGCCTCGAACCGGACCGGGTCCGCGTCGTGGTCACCGGTGTGCCGGGCGCCACGGCCGACCGCGAGGACGCCGCCTTCCAGCTGCCGCTGGGCCTGCTCGCCCTGCGCACCGGCCACCCGGTCAAACTGGCCGCCACCCGCGAGGAGTCCTTCCTCGGCCACACCCACCGCCACCCGACCCTGCTGCGCTACCGCCACCACGCGGACGCGGAGGGCCGCCTGGTCAAGGTCGAGGCGCAGATCCTGATGGACGCCGGCGCGTACGCGGACGCGTCCTCGGAATCCCTCGCGGCGGCCGTCGCGTTCGCCTGCGGCCCGTACGTGGTCCCGCACGCCTTCGTCGAGGGCTGGGCCGTCCGCACCAACAACCCGCCGTCCGGGCACGTCCGCGGCGAGGGCGCCATGCAGGTCTGCGCCGCGTACGAGGGCCAGATGGACAAGCTCGCGGCCGCCCTCGGCATCGACGGGGCGGAGCTGCGCCTGCGCAACGTCCTCGCCACCGGCGACCTGCTGCCGACCGGCCAGACGGTGACCTGCCCCGCCCCGGTCGCGGAACTCCTGCGCGCGGTCCGCGACTTCGAGCTGCCGTCGCTGCCGAAGGACACCCCCGAGGAGGAGTGGCTGCTGCCGGGCGGCCCGGAGGGCGCCGGCGAGCCGGGCGCGGTGCGGCGCGGGGTCGGGTACGGGGTCGGCATGGTGCACATGCTCGGCGCGGAGGGCACCGACGAGGTCTCCACGGCCACCGTCAAGGTGGTCAACGGCGTGGCCACGGTGATCTGCGCGGCCGTGGACACCGGCCAGGGCTTCGCCACCCTCGCCCGCCAGATCGTCCAGGAGGTCCTGGGCGTGGACGAGGTGATGACGGCCCCCGTCGACACCGACCAGCCCCCGGCCGGCCCCTCGGCGCACGGCCGCCACACGTGGGTCTCGGGCGGGGCGGTGGAGCGCGCCGCGAAGATGGTCCGCACGCAGCTCCTGCAGCCGATGGCCCACAAGCTCGGCATGTCCACGGAGCTCCTCCAGGTCAAGGACGGCCGCATCACCTCGTACGACGGCGCGTTCTCGACCACGGTCGCGGAGGCCATGGCCGGCAAGGAACTCTGGGCCACCGCCCAGTGCCGCCCCCACCCCACGGAGCCGCTGGACGGCGACGGGCAGGGCGACGCATTCGTCGGCCTGGCCTTCTGCGCGATCCGCGCGGTGGTGGACGTGGACATCGAGCTCGGCACGGTGCGCGTGGTCGAACTGGCCGTGGCCCAGGACGTCGGCCGGGTCCTCAACCCCGCCCAGCTGCACGCCCGTATCGAAGCGGGCGTCACGCAGGGCGTCGGCGCGGCCCTGACGGAGAACCTCCGCTCGGTCGCCGGCATGGTCCGCCACCCCGACCTGACGGGCTACGCCCTGCCGACGTCGCTGGACGCCCCGGCGGTGCGGATCGTCAAGCTGGTCGAGGAGCGGGACGTGGTGGCCCCGTTCGGCGCGAAGGCGGCGAGCGCGGTCCCGGTGGTCACGGCCCCGGCAGCAGTGGCCTCGGCGGTCCGCGCGGCCACGGGCCGACCGGTCAACAGGCTCCCGATCAGGCCCTCGGCGGCGGTGGCGGCGCCCAACTCCTGACCGTGTGAGCCGCATTGAGTCGCATTGCACGTGCAACCCGAGCTTGGGGGTGTCGGAACCGATCGCTAAAGTGATCGGTAAGACTTAGTACGTTCGCGCGCGAACGGGTGCAACGGGGACGGGGAGCGGTGGTGACACCGCACCCCACACGGGGAAAGACGGGGAGGCCATCGTGGCAGAGAATGCAGGACCAGACCTGTTCTCAGCGCTGGCTGCCAGCGCGAACGGCGCGGCGGCTGCGATCCGGGCTCAGGCCAAGCGGTTTGAGGTCGACTTCGAGACGCTGTCCGGCTACAAGAAGGTCGTTGACGGTCTCCTGAAGGAGCTCAACGAGTCCCAGGCGGACGACAAGAAGCTGGCCCACGGCACCCTCCCCAAGGGCGCCCTCGGCAAGGGCTTCGCCGAGGCGGAAGCCCTCTTCACGACGTACCAGACGGTCCAGACCCAGCTGGAGAACCTCTCGAAGGGGCTCGCGGCGCAGATCGAGGGACTGGGCATCGCGATCCAGACGTCGGGCAAGGGCTTCGGCGAGATCGACGAGGAACAGAGGCGCCGCATGGCCATGATCGCCAAGCAGGCCAAGCACGACTACAACCCTGATCTCGACCCGCTCGTGCAGCAGCAGAAGAAGGATGAGGCGAACAAGCCGAAGGGCAAGATCTGATGGCGGCGACGAACTTCGAGGGCTTCACCCACCAGCAACTCCTTGCCATGGTCGCTTCTCTTGACCCGGAGACGGTGAAGGCCCGCAGCACCCTGCTGACGGAGGCGGCGAAGACGATCGAAAAGATCGGCAATGACCTCAAGAAGTACAAGGTGCAGGGCTGGGAAGGCGAGGCGGCCGTCGCCTTCGAGGACTGGGCGAGCCGGACCGGCAGCGCGACGCTTCTCCTGAGCAAGTACAGCGCCGAAGGCGGCAAGTGGATGGGCGAGGCCGCCCAGACCATGATCGAGGTCAAGAAGAACATCCCGGCCTACGACAGTTCGACGGCGGAGAACTACGAGGCTGCCCGGAAGTACCACAACGACCCGGACGCCCAGAAGCTGGCGTCGGAGGCCCACGCCAAGCTCAGCGGTGACCACCAGAAGGCCATCGACGCGCTGACGAAGCTGGCCGGGTCCTACGAGCAGTCGAACACGCAGATCGGCAAGGCGGAGATCCCGACGTTCCCGCCGCCGCCGGGGGCCTTCGTCCCGTCGGACGAGGTTGGATCCGACACGTACGTGGAGCGGTCCAGCGGAGGCGCTGGCAGCGGGTCAGGGTCGGGCGGCGGTTCGTATGCGCCGGCGACTCCCCGGAGCAGCGGTCCGTCCAGCGATATTGGTGGCAGCCACCGGCCGGATGTAACTCTGCCCCCGACGGCCGGACCCGCGCCGATCCCGGTGCTGCCGGACCACAACGTGGACGTGGACCTTGACCACGTGGGCACCCTGCCGGACAGGACCGTCCCGCCGGTCACCAACATGCCGAACCTCCCGGGCCCCGGCCCGAGCGGCCCCGGCCCGGTTTCACCCATGCCGCCGATCGGGCTTCCGTCTCTCCCCGGGCCGACGCTGCCCGGCGGGGGCGGCCCGGTGAGCAAGCTGCCGCCTCTGACGGCTCCCGGTGGCAAGTTCGGTGGTCCGGCTCCTCTGCTTCCTCGCGACACCGGCATCATCGGCGGCCGCCAGGTGACCACCGGTGGCCCCACCCCGGGTCTCCCGCGCTCCACGGTCATCGGCACTGAGGGTGTGCAGGGCGGTCGCGGTATGGGCGGCGGCGGTATGCACCCCGGCGTGGGCGGCCCTCACGGTGGTGGGCCGGGCGGTCCCGCGGCGGGACGCCGGCTGGCCATGGAGCCGGGTGGTGTCGTCGGCGCGCGCCAGCCCGGCGCGGTCGGTCGCTCGGTAGCGGGCGGTCAGCCGTTCACGCAGGGCGGTTCGGGCCTCGTGCGCAACACCCCTGCCTCTGGAGCGGGTCGCGGCACAATGGGCCCCGCCGGTGCGGGTGTCCACACACCGGGCAACCGGCACGACCAGCGGATGGGTGAGCGACCCGACTACCTGTCCGAGGATGAAGAGACCTGGCAGGGCAACGGCCGCGTTGTTCCGCCGGTGATCGACTGAGCAGAACGGACCTTTGCACGAGATGCGCATGCGTAAGGCGACCTCGGCCCTGGTGGGCCTCCTGCTGGCCGGGGTCGCCGCGACCCCGGCCCACGCGGACACGGTTCGGTCCAAGCAGTGGCATCTCGACGCCATGAAGGCCGACGACATTTGGAAGACCACGACGGGCAAGGGCGTTACCGTCGCGGTCATCGACACGGGTGTGGGTCGAATCCCTGAGCTCGAAGGCCAGGTCCTCCCTGGGAAGAATTTCGCCCAGGGTAGCTACCCAGGTGATGAACGCACTGACTATGGCAACCATGGAACGACCATGGCTGCCATCATTGCGGGTAACGGAAAAGGCCCAGGTGGAGCAGAGAGCGCCTTCGGGCTTGCACCGGGGGCCAAGATTTTGCCCCTCCGGATCGATCGGGGCGGCGACGGGGGCCCCGTGTTTCGGTCGATGATCCAGGCCATTCGCTATGCGGCTGACTCTGATGCCAAGGTTCTCAACATCTCGATTGTCGGAGGATCGCAGAGCGAGGAGCTTAAGCAGGCGGTCAAGTATGCCCTCGACAAGGGGAAATTGATATTTGCCGGTGTTGGAAATGATGGCGCCAGCGATATCTACTACCCAGCTGCTACCCCTGGGGTGGTTGGAGTCGGGGCCGTCGACTCTGAGGGTGCCCCGACAAAGGAGTCGCAGCACAATGAGTCGGTGGACCTGGCTGCTCCCGGAATGGACATCATGACGGGGTGCAACGGAGGGACAGGCCTCTGTAAGAGCCATGGCACGAGTGACGCCACAGCCCTCGCCTCCGCCTCCGCGGCACTGCTGTGGTCCGCGCACCCCGACTGGACCAACAACCAGGTGCTCCGCGTCCTGCTGAACACGGCCGGCAAGGGCGACGACGGCAAGGAGCGGAACGACTACCTCGGCTACGGCATCGTCCGGCCGAAGGTGGCGCTGCCCACGCCCGGTGACCCGGGACCGAAGGACGTGTACCCGCTCCCCGACCTGGCGGCGGCAGAAGGCAAGAAGTCGCCCGCCCCGTCCGCCGACGCCAAGAACTCGGCATCGAGCGTGCCCCAGGCCGAGGCCAAGGCGGAAGACAAGGGCAGCAGCCTGCCTTGGCTCGCGCTCGGGCTCGGGGCCTGCGTCCTCGTCGGCGGCGGTGCTGTCACCGCGGTCCTCGTCCGCCGCAGAAGCCGCTGACTCACCCGCCCGGGTGAGCGGCAGGGCCGGAATCCAGCCCGCCCCCGCCCGGCCCGGATCGGGCCGAGGCGCGGCCCGCCCGGGCCCGTACGGGGGCGACGCGGCGGCACGCCGTGTCCGGTATTCGCCCGTGCGGCAACGCACCATGCCAGGCTGGCCGCTCCGACCCCGCCCGGAGCCAGGAGCGTGCCGCGTGTCGTTCGACGAGGAGTGGTCCCTCGCCCGGGCCAACGCCCGGCCCGCGGTCGGCGGTTTCGCCACCGCGGACCTGGAGTTCAACCAGGACCACATCGGCGCCGTCGGCACGGAGGCCTTCCACCTCCACGGCCGTCTCCACACAGACGGCAGGCACGCCGCCAAGGCGACCGCAGAAGCAGCAGCCGCGCTCACCAACGAAGGCTTCGCCAGCGGCCCCGCCCTGCACCAGGCGCAGAGCCGCTGGGAGTCCCAGCTCCAGACCCTCCTCGCGGCCTGCGCGAACATCTCCAACGGCCTGGACTACTCCCTCTCCTCCCACGCCAAGGAGGAGCACGAGCTCTACGCCGCCTTCACCGCGTCCAAGCTCGACCAGCTCCTCACCTAGGCAAGGCGGGCGGCGCGCGCGTGCTGACGTACGAGAACGTGATGAACGCCCCGCTGGACAAGCTCCAGACGGCGATCACCGACTGGGACGCGATGGCCAAGAAGCTCGACGAGCTCGCCGAGGCGGCCCGGGGCGGCATGAAGGCCAAGTCGGACCAGGCGCAGTGGAACGGCGTCACGGCCGGCGTGGCACGGTCGCTGGTCGACAAGACAGCCAAGGAGTTCGCGGACGCCGCCCGGCAGGCCAGGGGCATCCACCTCGTCCTCAGCGACGGGCACGCCACCCTCGAGGCCGCCCGGGCCGAGATCCGGAAGCTGATCGAGGAGGCGCCGGCCGCCGGGTTCCGGATCGACGCCTCCGGCCGGGTCTCGGCCCTCCCGCTCACCGACCCGCAGGACGAGTACGCGGCCCGACACGACCCGGACCACCAGGAGTTGCTCCGCAGGAACCGAACCCTCTGGCAGGAGCGCGTGGACCGGGCCGTGGAGAACGCCCAGGACGCCGACGCCTCGCTGGTCCGCGTCCTTCAGGCCGACGCCGCACACGACCACGACTTCGGCCCGCCCCGCTACACGACCCTCGATGCCGAGCAGGTCGACCGCGCCGCCGAGCTGATGAGGAGGCTCACGGCGGAGGGCGGCGGCGGTACGGCGCGGAACCCGGAGGCGCTGCGCGAGCTGGAGGACCTCCTCGACGACAACCGCGACGACCCGGAGTTCGCGACGGGCTTCTACCGCCGGATGGGCCCGGAGGGCGTGCTCACGGCCTACGCGACGATGTCGCTGGACTCCGCCACCCTCGGCCGACCGGGCCTGGACCGCGCGCTCATGGTCGGCCACATCCAGGACGACCTGGGCGCGATGCTGGGCCTGGCCACCCACAAGGACGTCCCCAACCACCTCGATGCCGCCTGGACGACCGCGCTCATGCGGGCCGGCCGCAAGGAGCTGGACGTCGGCTCGGCCCGGCCGGTGTACGGCTACCAGGCGCTCGGCGCGCTGCTGCGGGAGGGCTCGTACGACACGGAGTTCCTGACCGCGGTCGGACGGGACATGGTCGCCATGGACCGCAAGAGCCCCGGGGTATGGGAGTCCGGCGCCCCCGCCGACCCGACGGCCGTCCTCAACCACAGGGCCGACGGCGGCCGCGGCTTCCACCCGCTGACCGGGCTCATGGAGGCCCTCGGGAACAACCCGGACGCCGCGACGGCCTTCTTCAACGAGCCGGTCCGCGAGGACAGCGACGGTGACGGCCTCGTCACCCGCGCCGACAAGCCGGTCGGCGGGCCGCACGGCCGGCCGCGGGGCATGGTCGACTACATGCTGGACAAGAAGCCGTACGCGGACGGCTTCGACATCGCCCCGACCGGTGCTCCGCACCCCGCGCAGGACGCGCTCGGCGGCGCGTTCGAAGCGGCGGTGTCGGGGCGGCCCGCGGGCGACGAGACGGCGAAGCCGGTCCCGCACACCAGGGAGATGGCGGCCGTCATGGAACGGGTCGTCGAGAAGATCGGCGAGAACCCCGAGCTGGTCGCGGCGAAACCGGGCGAGGGCGAGGGGCCGCTGAAGGGCCTGTCCGGCCACTTCGGCCAGATGGCCGCGGAGTACATGCCGGACCTCCAGGCGTCCGCGGAGAACGGCAGCGGCCAGATCAAGGCCAACGGGGTCATGGCCGGGTTCCACAAGGCCGACATGGCGGCGTTCATCGGAGCGGTGGGCCAGGACCCCGACGCGTACGGCGCCATGACGAATGCCCAGCGGGCCTTCACCACCACGCTCATCAACGACGCCATCGCGCACCGAAGCGAGTACGAGGACGTGGACGCCGCGATCAAGAGCGCTGTGCATCCCGGCGGCCAGTTGGCCGGCATTCTCTCCGAGGCACGGGCCGAGGGCGCGTTTGCCGAGAACGGCCACAAGCAGGAGGAGTACGTCAAGGGAGTCGAGAACAATGCCAAGTGGATCAACCGCGGCATCAGCGCAGCAGGCGTCAAGTACGTGGAACTGATCCCGTTGGCCGGAGACGTCGTGGAATGGCTCCAGGAGGATGTCACGGAGGGCGTGGTCGAGCGGGCCAAGCATGACCACGCGAAGAAGATCGAGGAGGCCGACCACGGGGCGGTGATCGATTACACGGACACCCAACGCGCGGCGGGCGAGTCCGCGGCACAGTCGGTCCGTAAGGCGGCAGCGGGGACCGGTATGAGCGGGCGGACGGTTGACGCCCTCGCAGGCGTGGCCTCCACGGAGACCGCGAACGCGCATGCGGTGGGCCGCGGGCAGGTGGCGACATCGAGCGGCAGTTCCTGATGCGCTTCGCCCGCATGCCGCGCGGGCTCACCACGGTGCTCGTTGTGGCGGGAACGGCTGTGGGCTGTTCCAAAGCGCTGCCGGCGGCCGCCCCACTGCTGCCGGAGCGCTCGTGCTTCGGCGTCTTCACTCGAGACGAACTTGCCCCGTTGGTGGGCAGGGGCAGGGAGGTGAAGGAGGACGGGCCCGCCGACATGCGGCTGACCGCAGCGCGCCGGGGCGCGACCTGCGTCGTGGACGTCGACGGGAAGGGCCGGTTCGACGCGTCCGTCACTCGGCAGGCGCTGGACGAGAGCTTCTTCTGGAACACCCAGTTGATCAAGCCGCCGGCGGACCCGCTCGCCCTCGGCGACAGGGGCATCGTGTACGACACCGGTGCCCGCGTCGCCCTCACGTGCACGGGCCCCAACGGGTCGTTTCAACTTGAGGCGACGGTAGGTGGTTCCACCGACCAAATGGAGAAGCGCGAGGCCCGCCCGCTGTTCACGGCGCTCATCGCCAAGCTGCTCGAGGCCGCCAAGCAGCAGACCCACTGCGGCGGCACGCACTAGGCATGCCGAAGTCCGTCCAGGTTGCGCCGTGCCTGGACGGACTTCGGGAGAGGCCGTGGCGGGAATTGAACCCGCGTACCTCGCTTTGCAGGCGAGTCCCTCGGCCACTCGGGCACACGGCCTTGCGGTGTTGCTGCAACGACCGTACGAGCAGCCGCACTCGGTGCGGAAGGGCCTCGGCGGGGGTGCCATACGACTGCCATGTTGCGTTCACACACCACGCCGGGCGTAGGTCTCGGGGACCAGGCAGGATAGGTCCTTCGGACAGGGGCCATATGCGGGTTTGCCGCTTACTCTGGGGCGATGAGTGCCCTTGAGCCCCGCGTGTCACAGACACCGAGCAGCGAGCAGGATCCCGTCCCGACGCAGGGCGGGATCCTGGCTTCCGCGTACCGGACGCTCAGCATCGGGATGATCTCCTGCATCTTCCTCATCGCGTTCGAGGCGACCGCCGTCGGCACCGCCATGCCGGTCGCCGCGCGCGAGCTCGACGGGGTCGGGCTGTACGCCTTCGCCTTCTCCGCATACTTCACCACCAGCCTCTTCGGGATGGTGCTCTCCGGGCAGTGGTGCGACCGGCAGGGGCCGCTGCGGCCTCTGGCCGTGGGGATCGGGGGCTTCGCCGCCGGGCTGGTGTGCTCGGGCACCGCCTCGCTCATGGGGGTGTTCGTGCTCGGGCGGGCCGTGCAGGGCTTCGGTGGCGGGCTCGTCATCGTCGCCCTGTACGTCGTCGTGAGCCGGGCCTACGAGGAGCGGCTGCGCCCGGCGATCATGGCGGCCTTCGCCGCGAGCTGGGTGGTGCCCTCGATCGTCGGGCCGCTCGCCGCCGGGACCGTGACCGAGCACCTCGGGTGGCGGTGGGTGTTCCTCGGGATACCCGTCATGGTCGTCGTCCCGCTCGCCGTGGCGCTGCCGGCGATACGGCGCAGCGCCTCCGGGCCCGTGGATCCGGAGGCGCCGCCCGCCGCGTTCGACCGGCGCCGGATCCGGCTCGCGCTCGGGATCTCCGTCGGGGCGGGGCTGCTGCAGTACGCCGCCCAGGACCTGCGGTGGCTGTCGCTGCTGCCCGCCGCGGCCGGGGCCGGCCTGCTGGTCCCCGCGGTGCTGGGGCTGCTGCCGCGCGGGACGTACCGGGCGCGGCGCGGGCTGCCCGCGGTGGTCCTGCTGCGCGGGGTCGCGGCGGGCTCGTTCATCGCGGCGGAGAGCTTCGTGCCGCTGATGCTGGTCACCCAGCGGGGGCTGAGCCCGACGCTGGCCGGGTTCTCGCTGGCGCTGGGCGGGGTGACCTGGGCCGGCGGCTCCTGGATCCAGTCCAAGGGGCGGGTGGCGCCGTACCGGGAGCGGCTGATGGTGCTCGGGATGGTGATGGTGGCGGCGGCCATCGCGGGCGCGCCGGCGGTGCTGGTGCCGTGGGTGCCGGTGTGGACGCTGGCCCTCGCCTGGGGCGTGGGGTGTCTCGGCATGGGCCTGGTGATCGGCTCGACCAGCGTGCTGCTGCTGAAGCTGTCGGCGCCGGAGGAGGCGGGGGCGAACTCCGCCGCCCTGCAGATCTCCGACGCGCTGGCCAACGTGGTGCTGCTCGCCGCCGGCGGGGCGGCCTTCGCCGCGCTCGGCGGGGGAGCGGTGGGGGCCGGGCATGCCGTCTCGGCCGCCGCGGGCGGGGCCTCGCACCCCGCCGCGTTCGTGGTCGTCTTCCTGCCGATGTCGGCCGTCGCGCTGGTCGGAGCCTGGGTCGCCACCCGGCTGCACGAGCGTCCCGCCGCCGCGAAATCCGGCTGACCGGTCACCCGCCGCGCCACTACCCTCCGTGCATGACCGATTCGACCGAGGCGACCGATCTGATCGTCCGCCTCTCCTCCGCCGAGCTCGCCGAGCTCGACGACCTCGCCGACGCCACCGGCTGCACCCCGCAGGAACTGGCCCTCGCTGCCGTACGGGAACACCTGCGGCGGGAGCGGACCCGGGTCGGCGACGCGGCCGGGCGGCTCGCCGAGCGGCACGCCGCGCTCCTGAAGAGGCTCGGAGCATGAGCGGCACCGTCACGGGAACCACCCCCGTCCCCGCCCCCGACCCCGTGCGCCACCTCACCCTCGCCGAGGTCCTCGACCTGGCCCGGTACGCCTGCCTCGCCCAGGACCAGCCCGTGGAGCTGCGCGCCCCCGGGCTGCTGGAGTCGGCGGTGCACCGGCCGCGGGCACGCATGTTCGGTACGCCGGCGTACGAGGACCGCCACGAGCAGGCCGCCGCGCTGCTCCACGGGATCGCCTCGAACCATCCGCTGGTCGACGGGAACAAGCGCACGGCCTGGCTCGCCGCCGCGACGTTCCTCGCCGTCAACGGCGTCGACCTCGCCGACGTCGACCAGGACGCCGCCTACGCCCTCGTCATCGACGTGGCCTCCGGGGCCGAGACCGAGGTGGCGGTGATCGCCGAGCGGCTGCGGCAGTTGAGCCCGATGTGACGCTCGCCGCACCCCCCGAGGTCACGGGCCTGTCCCTCCGCGAGGGGCGGGCCCGCACCGGTAGGGTGGCCCGGTTGTCCTCCGTACGACCATGATCACGACCGTAAGACCATGATCACGACGGCGAGCACGACGACCGCCGCCGCCGACGACGAGAGCACGAACCGGAGACCGTGACTACTACCGCCTCCCACCACCTCTCACCCGCCTTCCCCGGCCGTGCCCCCTGGGGTACCGCCAGCAAGCTGCGTGCCTGGCAGCAGGGCGCTCTGGACAAGTACATCCAGACCCAGCCGCGGGACTTCCTCGCGGTCGCCACGCCCGGCGCCGGCAAGACGACCTTCGCGCTCACCCTCGCCTCCTGGCTGCTGCACCACCACGTCGTGCAGCAGGTGACCGTCGTCGCGCCGACCGAGCACCTGAAGAAGCAGTGGGCCGAGGCCGCCGCCCGGATAGGCATCCGGCTCGATCCCGAGTACTCGGCCGGGCCGCTCAGCAAGGACTACCACGGCGTCGCCGTCACCTACGCCGGTGTCGGTGTCCGCCCGATGCTCCACCGCAACCGCTGCGAACAGCGCAAGACCCTCGTCATCCTCGACGAGATCCACCACGCCGGCGACTCCAAGTCCTGGGGCGAGGCCTGCCTCGAGGCGTTCGACCCGGCGACCCGCCGCCTCGCCCTGACCGGCACGCCGTTCCGCTCCGACACCAACCCCATCCCGTTCGTGACGTACGAGGAGGGCAACGACGGGATCCGCCGCTCCTCCGCCGACTACACCTACGGTTACGGCAACGCCCTCGGCGACGGCGTCGTCCGCCCCGTCATCTTCCTCTCCTACAGCGGCAACATGCGCTGGCGGACCAAGGCGGGCGACGAGATCGAGGCCCGCCTCGGCGAGCCGATGACCAAGGACGCCATCAGCCAGGCCTGGCGCACCGCCCTCGACCCGCGCGGCGACTGGATGCCCAACGTGCTGCGCGCCGCCGACCAGCGCCTGACCGAGGTCCGCAAGAGCATCCCCGACGCAGGCGGCCTCGTCATCGCCTCCGACCAGGACTCCGCGCGCGCCTACGCCAAGCTGATCCGCGAGATCACCGGCGCCAGGGCCACCCTCGTGCTCTCCGACGACGCCGGCGCCTCGAAGCACATCGACACCTTCAGCGGAAACGACGACCGCTGGATGGTCGCGGTCCGCATGGTGTCCGAGGGCGTCGACGTCCCGCGCCTCGCGGTCGGCGTGTACGCGACGACGATCTCGACCCCGCTGTTCTTCGCGCAGGCCGTCGGCCGCTTCGTACGGTCGCGCAGGCGCGGCGAGACCGCATCCGTGTTCCTTCCGACGATCCCCTACCTCCTCGGCTTCGCCAACGAGATGGAGGTCGAGCGCGACCACGCCCTGGACCGGCCGAAGAAGGCGGGCGAGGACGAGGACCCGTACGCCGAGTCCGAGAAGGAGATGGAGGAGGCGAACCGGCAGGAGGACGAGGACACCGGCGAGGACGAGCAGATGTCCTTCGAGGCGCTGGAGTCCGACGCCGTCTTCGACCGCGTCCTGTACGACGGCGCCGAGTTCGGCATGCAGGCCCACCCCGGCAGCGAGGAGGAGCAGGACTACCTCGGCATCCCCGGACTGCTGGAGCCGGAGCAGGTGCAGCTGCTGCTGCAGAAGCGCCAGTCGCGGCAGATCGCGCACAGCCGCCGCAAGCCCGACGCCGAGGCCGACCTGCTGGAGCTGCCCGCCGAACGCCGCCCGGTGGTCTCGCACAAGGAACTGCTGGAGCTGCGCAAGTCGCTCAACACGATGGTGGGCGCGTACGTCCACCAGAGCGGCAAGCCGCACGGTGTGATCCACACCGAGCTGCGGCGCGTCTGCGGCGGCCCGCCGAGCGCCGAGGCGACCGCCGGACAACTGAAGGAACGCATCAAGAAGGTGCAGGAGTGGGCCACCCGGATGCGGTGATCCCGACGGGCGACCGGCCCGCCCGCCCTCGTCCGATCGCACAGACGGACGGTGGCCGGGCGGGTCCGGAAGTCGGTCACAACCGCGATCCGAACCGCCATAAAAGGGCCGTTGGCGCCCGGATTCTGGACGAGGACTTCCGCTGAGCGGACCCGCTCGCTACTGTCCCCGCATCGAACGCCCCGTGGCAGCGCCGCCGCGGGAGCGCAGCCGGTGCCATGGCCGCTACCGGCGGCCTCTCCGTGCGTCGCCGTGGGACCGGCGTCGTTCCCCCCGAGAGTCACCGCCGCTCACCAACGAGGGAGAGGCGTCGTGACCGCGGAAACCTCCCAGACTCTCGACCGGGGACTCAGAGTCCTCAAACTGCTCGCCGACACCGACCACGGTCTGACCGTCACCGAGCTCTCCAACCGCCTCGGTGTCAACCGCACCGTGGTCTACCGCCTGTTGGCCACGCTCGAACAGCACGCCCTGGTCCGCCGCGACCTCGGCGGCCGGGCCCGCGTCGGCCTCGGCGTGCTGCGGCTGGGCCGCCAGGTCCACCCGCTCGTGCGCGAGGCGGCCCTGCCCGCGCTGCGCGCCCTCGCCGAGGACATCGGCGCCACCGCGCACCTGACCCTCGTCGACGGCACCGAGGCGCTGGCCGTCGCCGTCGTCGAACCCACCTGGACCGACTACCACGTGGCCTACCGGGCCGGCTTCCGCCACCCGCTGGACCGCGGGGCCGCCGGGCGGGCCATCCTCGCCGCCCGCCAGGGCACCCTCATCGAGCCCGGGTACACCCTGACCCACGGCGAGCTCGAAGCGGGCGCCAGCGGGGCCGCCGCGCCGCTCGTCGGGATCACCGGGCTGGAGGGCAGCGTCGGCGTCGTCATGCTGGCCGACGCCGTGCCCGAGCGGGTCGGCCCGCGCGTCGTGGACGCGGCCCGCGAGGTCGCCGACGCCCTCCGCTGACGCCTACCCCGCCCTGTCGGCCTACGCCACCCCCCTGGCCCGCCGCCCTGAGCCACCGCCCTGGCCCGCCGCCCTGAGCCACCGCCCTGCGCCGCCGCCCTGCGCCGCCGCCCTGGGCCGCCGCCCTGCGCTGTCGGTCTGCGCCGACGCGCTGCCCTGTCGGGTCTGCGCCGACGTCCTGCGCCGAGGCCTTGCGCCGACGGCCTGTGCTGGGGGCTGCGCCGGCCGCCGTACGGGGCCGTCCTGTGGCGCGCGACCCGCGCCACGCATTTCAGCCTCGCCCCTGCTTTCGAAGCGGGGGTCCGGCAAATCCAGCCCCGCCGGCGTTTGAGGCGCGGGGTCTGGGGCAGCGCC